>CAIXLU010000463.1 GCA_903920315.1 uncultured Oscillochloris sp. | reverse complement strand
TGATATACTGCCATCCTAGACGTAGGCGTTTGTGGCCTTGCGAAAACCAAGCTGGTCACACGCGCTCTGCGGGGAGACATGTCGCGGCGGGACACGCCGAGACACAAAACGCCTGTGGAGACTCGGTAAGTCCAATCGTCACGGTTGGTGCGGGTTGATGAAGCAGGAAGCCCACGAGCTTTAGCCGTGGGTATTTCACGTAGCGCAGGAGAATGCTCATGGCCGCGCTCGATCTGAAGAAGACCTACAAACACCTCTACGCGCCATCGGCGAAGGCCAGCGCCATCGTAGATGTGCCACCAATGACGTTCCTGATGTTCGATGGAACCGGCGACCCGAACACCACCCCCGACTATGTCGTCGCTATCGAGGCGCTCTACACGCTCTCCTACACGCTGAAGTTCGCCCTCAAACGCGAAGGCTTGGACTACGCAGTGATGCCGCTGGAGGGTCTGTGGTGGGCGGATGACATGACCCAGTTTCGTCTGGACGAGCGTACCAACTGGCGCTGGACGATGATGATCTCCCAGCCGGATGCGGTTACTGAAGCGCACGTCACAACCGCCTGCACGGCTGCCACGAAGAAGCTTGACTCAGCCACGATTGCCCGAGTGCGCCGGGAGGTCTATCATGAGGGATTGAGCGCACAAGTGATGCACCTTGGCCCCTATGCGGCCGAGGCTCCCACGATTGAATCTCTGCACGCATTCATTTCCGCACAGGGCTACGTGCGCGCCGGGAAACATCACGAGATCTACCTGAAGGACCCGCGTAAGACAGCACCGGAGAAACTTCAGACGGTGATCCGCCAGCCGATCACCCGCGATTAGCCGGTAGCCGATAGCCGGTAGCCGATAGCCAGACATCACGTGAACACGATTACGGAGGACGTATGAAAGCCCTGATCCTGAATGGCTCCCCCACCTCCGACGACAGTACCGCCCCCGCCGTTTCCGCCGCGCTGTGCAACCAACTCCAGGCCCGTGGCTGGGAGATCGAGCATATCGTGCTGCGCGAGCAGAAGATTGGCACCTGCGCGGGCGACTTCTTCTGCTGGATCCGCAACCCCGGCGTGTGCAACACCAATGACGACAACCGTGAGATTGCCGCCAAGATTGTACAGTCCGACCTGCTGATCTGTCTGACCCCGGTGACATTCGGCGGCTACGCCTCTGTCCTCAAACGCATGGTCGATCACCAGATCCAGAACATCCTGCCCTTTTTCACGCATATTGACGGTGAGGTGCATCATCAGCCACGCTACCCGCACTATCCGAATCTGCTGGTGATCGGGTGGATGGATGCTCCGGATGCGGCCAGCGAGGCGATCCTCCGCACCCTCGTACAGCGTAACGCTCTCAACATGTATGCTCGCACGAGCGTCTGCGGCATTGTGACCGGCAGCCCGGCGTCGGACGAGCTCACGGCACAGGTCACTGGTTGGCTCGACGCGATCTCCAACACCGTCAGTTCACCCGTACCCGCGCTGCCACTCATAACCACCGGCCCGCTTGCGGTGGGCGAGCCGACCCGGCGGGCCGTGCTACTGGTTGGGAGTCCGCGCACGAGTAAGAGTACGTCCTTCTCCCTAGGCGACTATCTACAGGCACAGATGGCCAAGCAGGGGGTTGAGACACAAACCATCCACCTTTACACCACACTCAGTTCCCCGGCGAAGCGGCAGGCGCTGTTTGCCGCGCTCGATAGCGCCGACCTGATTGTGCTGGCCTTCCCGTTGTATGTGGACAGCTTGCCCGCACCGGTGACAGCGGCGCTGGAGTTGATCGCAGCGCAGCGGGCGGGGAAGCGCAGCACGCAGCGATTTGTGGCGATTACCAACTGTGGCTTCCCCGAGGCGCATCACTGCGACAGCGCACTGGCCATCTGTGCGCGCTTTGCCGAACAGGCTGGTTTGATTTGGGCCGGTGGCCTAGCGCTGGGCGAGGGCGGCATGATCAACGGCACGCCACTGCCCGCGATGGGTGGACGCACCCGCAAGGCCAGGCAATCTCTGGATATGGCCGCTACTGCGCTAGCGAATGGGCACGCCATCCCGCGTGCGGCGGTTGACCTGATGGCGAAGCTGAGTGTCCCGGCGTGGCTCTACCTGATGATTGCTGGTCTCAATTGGCGACTGCAGGCCAAGCAGTACAAAGTCCAGCAGCAAATGCGGAAGGCTCCGTATCGAGATGTGGCCGCGTGATGTAAAAATAGCCGATAGCCGATAGCCGATAGCCGGGCGGCTGAAGCCGCCGACTCCTGGGTACGAAGGCCGCCTGCGCGGCCTCAGATAGGCCGCGCAGG
>CAIXLU010000462.1 GCA_903920315.1 uncultured Oscillochloris sp. | reverse complement strand
TGTCACGCTGAGCGCAGCGAAGATACGGTATTGTTTGTCAAGGGCCAATCTGCGCGAGCCAGGCCGGACGCCTTCGGCGACCCGATGCGACCTGCCCACACCCGGCCCGTTGCGATGCATGCACGACGACAGCCGATCATGGCTGTACCACGGAGGTGTGGACAGCTCGCATCGGGTGTTCATTCCGGGCAGGTTGGCTTCCGCTATGCGGTTCCCCTAACCACGGGAAGACCCGCTACGTGGTGGTGGGTCGGGTCAAAGACATGTTCCTTCGTGACAACGGCCCAGGCAATCCGGACCAACGTGCGTGCCACCGCACACCGCGCGACCTTCATGGGCTTGCCTGCGGCACGTAAGCGGTCATACATCGCTCTGAGGATGGGATTATGTTGGGTGCCACTCAATGTCGCCAGATAGAGCGCGGTGCGCACGCGGCGATTCCCGGTATGGCCGATGCATGCCCGTTTCTGCACACTCGTGCCCGACCGATAGTCATTGGGTGCCAGACCGGCGTAGGCCGCTGCGGCATCCGCACGGGGGCACAGGCGGAAGTTCAATGTCAGCACGATCATCCAACTGGCGGTCAGCAACCCGACGCCGGGAATGCTTTGCAGGCGTTCCGCTGCCGCCGCCCAGGTCGCATCCTGGGTCAACACGGGGGCAATTTCCGCCTCCAACACCACGATTTCATCCGACAGCGTGGTGATCAGGGTTTCGAGGCGCTGGCGCACGCTGGCGACCACCACCGGGTGCTGCACCAAGGCGTGGAGCTGGTTCCTGAATTGCTGACGCACCGTCATCAGGTCATTGCGCTGGCCGAGGCGCTGCACCAGCTCGTGGTAGATGGCCGGAGGCGGTTCCCACGGGGCTGGGTGCAGCATGGCGGCCAGGCGCGTGAGCGTGGGGGCATCAATCGGGTCGGTTTTGACTCGCTTGAGCAGAGCTTTGGCAAAGGCATGGGCCTGGGCCGGGTTGATGACCGCGACCGCGTAGTCCGCTGCATGCAGCGTCGTGGCCAGGGTCATCCCATAGCTGCCGGTCGCTTCCATGACAATCAGGGTCTGTGCGGGCTGCACGGCGGTAGCGGAAAGCTGGTTCTGAAACGCACGCATCCCCGCAGCGGTCTGGTCAAAGGTGAGCGGTCGGGATGGGCTGGCGTCCCCGAGTTGCCAGACGGCGGTGGCCGTCGCAGCGGCAATGTCTACTCCGACAAAGAGCGTATACGGAATGAGCGGTTGGGTCGACATGACACACCTCACGATGACTATCTCCACGATCAGTCGCCGGGGCAGACCGTGGTTTGCCTCGTGATACGCGGTCACTGCCGCTCGATACGGTTCAACCATAGGTCTGCCCAGGATGGTGGGGGTGCAATCTTCGCTTCGCGGTCAGTGCCGCCAGTGTCCCGTCCACCTCACCACCATCCGGGACCGATAGATACAGTATACGAGCGTCCCGGCAGCCCATATCACGGTCGGGACGCTTCGCTGCGCTCAGCGTGACAGCGTTACTTCCTAAAACCTAAAACCTAAAACCTAAAACCTGAAACCTAAAACCTAAAACCTGAAACCTGAAACCTGAAACCTGAAACCTGAAACCTGAAACCTGAAACCTAAAACCTAAAACCTGAAACCTGAAACCTGAAACCTGAAACCTGAAACCTTGACAGTTACGCTATCAAGTCTTTACAATAGGCATAGTCAGACCCATGTAGCTGTTGGAGAGGAATATGTCACCCTTGAAAGATTACTATCAAATACTTGGCGTGAGCCGGGGGGCCAACGAGCAGGAGATCAAGCAAGCGTACCGCAAGCTTGCTCGCAAGTACCACCCCGACATTAACCCCGGTGATACCCAGGCCGAGGCCCACTTTAAAGAGATCAATGAGGCTTACGAGACGCTCTCCGACAAGGAGAAGCGTGAGAAATATGACCGCTTCGGTAGTGAATGGAAGCGCTACGAGCAAGCTGGCCCCGGTGGCGACTATGGTTCCAGCACCGATTTTTCCGACATCTTCGAGTCATTCTTCGGTGGTGGACGTGGTGGACGTGGTGGTCCCGGCGGCCCCGGCGGCCCCGGCGGCAACTTCAATATGCGGATGGACGGACAGGATGTTGAGCAACAAGCAGATATTACGCTGGAGGAGGCGTTCCACGGCACCCAGCGCAGCGTCCAATTCTCTAACCCTAACGGCACCCCGCGCACAATCACCGTCAAGATCCCGGCTGGCTCGGACACCGGCGGGCGGGTGCGTGTTGCTGGCGAGGGCGGGCCTGGCCATAATGGCGGCACGCGTGGCGATCTCATCCTGGTGGTGCGGGTGCTACCCCACGCCCGCTTTGAGCGCAAGGGGAGCGACCTTCATGTGACGGTAGACTCGAATATGTATACGCTGCTGCTTGGTGGACAGGTGCAGGTGCCAACCCTTGGTGGCAAGACGATCACCCTCACCATCCCGCCCCATACGCAGAACGGGCGTACTTTCCGACTATCGGGCCAAGGCATGCCTGTGCTGCGATTGGATCGGCGCGGCGATCTGTACGCCAAGCTGAGCGCCGTGCTGCCCACCAAACTGAGCGCACGTGAGCGCGAGCTGTTCGAGGAGTTGCGTCGAGTCGCGGAGGCTCAACCGTTATGATCGAAAGCATCAGCGAGGAGCGCCGCTACACCATTCGCGTGGCAGCTCAGCTCGCCGGGATGCACGAGCAGAGCCTGCGTATGTACGAGCGCCGTGGCCTCATTCATCCACAGCGAAGCAAGGGGAATATCCGTCTTTTTAGTGATGACGATATTGAGCAGATCCGTTTTATCCGTCGGATGATTGACGACCTTGGTGTGAACCTCGCCGGTGTTGAGGTGATCATCCAGATGCGCAGCCAGCTTATCCAGGCTCAGGCATCTCTTACTGCCCTCCGCGAGGGAAGTGTCCCACATATCCCTGGGGCGTAGGGATGAGGGTCATACGACGCATGTGCTACCCTGACAGATAACAAACATCCAACCGACGCAGGGAGTCTCTATTCCTATGAGTACGACAGACCAGATCTCTAGCCAACTGGCGATACCTCACCATGTTGGCGGCAGCGTCCTCATCATTGATGATGAGGAGTCCGTCCGTACCGTGCTGGGTCGGATGATCACGCGTCTGGGCTACCATGTGTATGAGGCCGATGCGGGAGTGACCGGACTGGCTGCCCTGCATGATGTGGGCGATGATCTTATCGCGATGCTTGTTGACATGACCATGCCCCACATGAGCGGTGCTGATGTCGCACGGGCGGCCCTGGAGATCCACCCAAGCCTGCCCGTGGTGCTGATGAGCGGCTACCCTAGCGAGGATCTCGTGCGCGAACTTGGCCTTGTTGGGCAGGTGCGCTTTCTGCAAAAGCCGTTCAGCTTCGGTATGATCCGCGATCTGCTGGCGTAGAGCGACTTCCACAGAAAAACACAGAAGCACCCAGAAAGACATCTTTCTGGGTGCTTCTGTGTTTTTCTGTGGCCAAACTACGCTGAGCGACGGGTTGGGCGAATGTCGCGCCGGGGCGGCTGCTCATCACGACGGCTAGGTGCACCACTACGAGGGGCACCTGATCGGGCAGCCGGGCGGTCGTCGCGGCGCGGGGCGGGCTGATCGTCACGGCGTGGGGCGGGGCGGTCGTCGCGGCGGGTGGGGCGGGGAGGGCGGGGAGGGCGCTCATCAAGGTTCACGGCGGGAACCTGAGCGTTGTAGTCGAACCCGGCAAGCTGGCGGCGCTCCAGAGATGCGCCGAGGGCGCGCTCGATCATCCGCACCTCCGCACCATCCTCAGGTGTCACGAGGGTAAAGGCATCGCCGGTGCGCGTGGCCCGACCAGTGCGGCCAATGCGATGGATGTAGGCGTCTGCCGTATCGGGGATGTCGTAGTTGATCACGTGAGAAATCCGCTCGACATCAAGGCCACGGGCGGCAATATCGGTGGCCACCAAGATACGGAAGCGCCCATCGCGGAAGCCATCCAGGGCAAGCTGACGCTGATTCTGCGACTTATTGCTATGGAGTACGGCGGCGCTATGGCCCTGGTGGACGATCTGCTGAAGCAGTCGGTTTGCCCGATGCTTCGTGCGGGTAAATACCAGCACTGAGCCGGTATCGGCCTTGTGCAGCAGATCGAGGAGAAGGGCCGTTTTGCGATGCGGTGCCACAGGGTAAATCGCATGAGTAATCGTGTGGGCCGGTCGAACCAAGCCGATTTGTATGATCTTGGCACCGGGGGCCGTGGTAGCGGCCAGTTCGCTCAGTTCATCGGGCAGGGTAGCCGAGAAGAGCATCGTCTGACGACGGGTGGGCAGGGCAGCCAGCACCCGGCGGATCGCCGGCAGGAAGCCCATATCGAGCATACGGTCGGCCTCATCGAGGACAAGGGTCTGCACGCCATCAAGGCGGGCCGTCCCACGGCCCATGTGATCGAGCAAACGACCGGGACATGCCACGACAATATCAACGCCGGAGCGTAGGGCACGCTCCTGGGGTTCCATGCCAACACCACCGTAGATCGCGGCGCTGCGCAGCCCCGTACCCTTGCCAAGAACAATGATCGTCTCGTTAATCTGCTCGGCCAGTTCGCGGGTAGGCGTGATAATGAGGGCACGGGTCCCCACCTGACGGGCCAGGAGCAGGCGATGCAAGATAGGGAGGACAAATACAGCAGTCTTGCCAGTGCCGGTCTGGGCGAGGCCGATCAGATTTCCCCCGGCGAGGGCGATAGGAATGCCCTCGGCCTGAATGGGCGTCGGCTCGACAAAGCCCTGGGCACGCACATTCGCCATCAGGGTAGGATGAAGCTCAAAATCCAAGAAATTCAACGGGGCTCCTTGTGGGGCGGCCGGGGGAGACGTGGGGTCTGTAGCGGCCGGCAGGGTGCGCCGGCAGGGGTCGTCGGCGCGGGCAAAAAAATTACGATACCGTCGCAAATACACGCTGCGAGGCGCGGGGCGTGCGAGGGGCAGCGTACTGCCAATCCTCTCGCACCCTCGCGCCTCTACAGAGAGCGGAGCGCCGTAGATTTAGTAGCGGTCGCGTCCGCCGCCGCCACGATTGCCGCCGCCGCCGCCGCCGCCGCCGAAGCCGCCACGACCACCGCCGCCGCCACCGCCGCCGCCGCCGAAGCCGCCACGACCGCCACGACCCTTATCCTCGGCCTCATTAACGCGGAGCGGGCGGCCATCAACCTCCTGGCCGTCGGTAGCGCGGATCACGGACGACACATCGTCAACGTCAATCTCGACGAAGCCGAAGCCGCGTGAGCGGCCCGTGTCGCGGTCGTTGATCACGCGGGCGCTCTGCACGTCGCCGTGGGGCGCGAAGATCCGCTCGAGTTCGGCATCGCCAACGCTCCAGGGGAGGTTACCAACAAACAACTTAACCAACATCTAATCATTCTCCTCTGCGCGCTGCGCAGACGATGTGGTCGGCGGCTACTATAATCCACCAACCTGCGTAAGTCACCATCCCGTTCAGCCGGCACCTAGAGATAAACCAGGCGTCTCGCTCCGGCGATCCACAACGTACATCCTTCGAGCGAAGAGGTTCTGTCGAGCGACCAGGGGACTGACGGGAGTCTCTGATGCAGGTCTCGCAGTGTTACGTTGAGCAAACGTGGTTATCATAGCACATCCTCACAAACATGCAACCCCCCAAATACGTATGCCCTGGCATACGAATCTGCGGGTCGTACGATTCAGAGTATGATAGAGGGAGAAGTACCCCCAAAGATAGCGCTGCCTGTGGCCGTTTGCCATGGGGTGTAAGGAGAATCGCGGCCTGCCCCCGCGAATACTATGCAGCCGATCCGTGTCCGTACTCCCGCCCACCCGGCCTTCGCCGCCGCCGCACCTTGGGTTTTTGTGCTGCTCTGGAGTACCGGGTTCATTGGTGCCCGCTATGGGCTGCCCTATATCGAGCCCTTCACCTTCCTTCTCTTGCGCTTTGTGATCGCGGCGAGCCTGCTGGCTGCTGTATCGCTGACCCTGCGTGTTCCCTGGCCGCAGCCTAAGCAGCTTGGTCATATTGCCGTAGTCGGCCTGTTGCTTCACGCTGGCTACCTGGGCGGGGTCTTCTTTGCGATTGACCACGGCATGTCGGCGGGTGTCGCTTCGCTGATCGTCAGCCTCCAACCAATCCTCTCGGCAGTGATCGCTCAGATCGCCCTGCGCGAGCCGGTGGCGGGTCGCCAGTGGGTTGGCCTGGCTCTCGGCTTTGTCGGGGCGGGTATGGTGATCACCGAGAAGCTGATCGCCCCTGGCTCTGCTGCCGCCAGCATCAGCGGGGCGACCCTGACGGCGGCTCTGATCGCGCTGGTAAGCACAACGTCCGGCACGCTCTACCAGAAGCGGTTTGGTGGCTCGATGCCGCTTACTACCGGCACATGCGTGCAGTACCTTGTCGCTGCCGCCGTGATGCTGGTGGCGTCCTTTGCCTTTGAGCAGCGTGAGATTACCTGGGTGCCACAGCTTGCCTTTGCGCTGGGCTGGCTGGTCCTGGTTCTCTCGCTCGGGGCCATTTTGCTGCTGATGACACTTATCCGGGTCAGTTCGTCCGCCCGCGTTACGAGTTTGTTCTATCTGGTACCACCGGCCACTGCCCTTGAGGCGTTCTTTGTCTTTGGCGAACGCTTTGGCCCCATGGCCCTGGGCGGTCTGGCCCTGGCCTCGGTGGGCGTGGCCCTGGTTGTGGCACCGACGCGGTAGAGACGCCCCGCCGGGGCGTCTCTACCCGACGCGGTAGAGACGCCCCGCCGGGGAGAGACGCCCCACCGGGGCGTCTCTACGAAAGGAACATTCCTGTGGATGAAGAATCTCTGCGCGCCCTGCTTGAGTCGGTTCGCCAGGGGCAGATCAGTGTTGATCAGGCGACCCATGATCTGCGCACATTGCCCTTCGACGACATGGGCTTTGCCCACCTGGACTCGCACCGCGCCCTGCGTACGGGATTTCCTGAGGTGGTACTCTGCGCCGGCAAGCGCACGGAGCATGTCGTGGCGATTATGGCCCGCTTGGCCGAGGGGCCGGGGCCGCTCTTGGCCACCCGCGCCGCCCCCGAGGTCTTCGCGGCGGTGCAGGCGGTCGTTCCTGATGCCCGCTACCACGATCTCGCCCGCGTGATCGTCTACGAACCGCGCCCGCTGCCGCGCCGTCCCGGTCGTATCCTGGTGATCTCGGCGGGCACCGCCGATCTGCCGGTAGCCGAGGAGGCCGCCGTCACTGCTGAGGTAATGGGCAATGAGGTGGAACGGCTCTACGATGTGGGTGTGGCCGGGCTGCACCGGCTGCTCGGCCACGTGGAACAGGTGATGTCAGCCGATGTGCTGATTGTGGTGGCCGGTATGGAGGGTGCCCTGCCCAGTGTCGTGGGCGGCCTGGTGCGCCGCCCAGTCATTGCTGTGCCTACCAGCGTCGGCTACGGGGCCAGCTTCGGCGGGCTGGCCGCGCTGCTCGGTATGCTCAACAGTTGCGCCGCCGGTGTGACGGTGGTGAATATTGATAACGGCTTCGGCGCGGGGTTTGCCGCCAGCCTGATCAATACGCGCTGTGAAAATAGCCGGTAGCCGATTGCCGATTGCTGATTGCCGATTGCCGATTGCTGATTGCCAATAGCGCTACTTAGCCGCTTTCGACAGAACCTCGTATCCGTCCGCCGTAATCAGGGCCAGATCCTCGATCCGCACCCCGCCCCACCCCTCCAGATAGATCCCTGGCTCAACGCTGATCACGTTCCCGGCCTGAAGACGCGGGCCGTTCTGCTCGCGGCCCGCCGCCGCTCGCCGCAGCGATGGCCCCTCGTGAATGTCGAGGCCAACGCCGTGGCCAAGCCCGTGGCCAAACTGCTCGCCGTAGCCCGCAGCGGTGATATAGTCGCGGGCCAGGGCGTCGGCGGCGTTGCAGCGTAACTCCGGACGCAGCCCTGCCAAAGCACGCTGCTGGGCCTCCCGCACAATTCCGTAGATTGTCTGGAACTGCGCATCGGGTTCGCCCAAACAGATGGTGCGGCTCAGGTCGGCGTGGTAACCGTTGAACAAGGCACCCATGTCAATGATGATGGGACGGCCCTCGCCAAGGAGATCGTTACTAGGACGGGCGTGCGGCAGGGCGCTGTTTGGCCCGGCGGCCACGATGATCGGGAAGGAGATAGTATCGCCACCGCCCTCGTGCATGGCCACCTCCAGCATCCACGCCGCCTGGCGCTCGGTCATGTCGGGGCGCAACTGCGGAATCACCGCCGTAATCGCGGCGTCGGTGATCGCGATGGCTTTACGTAGGGTGGCCAGTTCATCGGCGTCCTTCACTTCGCGCAGGGACTCGACAATTCCCTCCACCGGATCAAGCTCGACCGGCGAGTCGAACATGGTCTTGGCGAGG
>CAIXLU010000461.1 GCA_903920315.1 uncultured Oscillochloris sp. | reverse complement strand
CCCCGGCACTCGGACGACCGCGCAGTCCGGCCAGGGCCAGCAGTGGCCCGCTGGCTGCGCCGCCCCAGGTCAGGCCGCGCAGCCCAGCCTGATGTGCCAGCGAGTCGAGCAGCCCCAGCCAGAGGGCCAGACCGTTGAGGAGGTGTTTCATAGGGATTATTGTACAATAGCGATTATGTACGACGACACGATAGCCGCTATTGCCACGCCGCCGGGTGAGGGCGGCGTGGGGATGATCCGCGTCAGTGGCCCCGACGCCCTTGCTGTTGCGGCGGCGATCTTCCGGCCCGCCCGTCATGGCCCGCTGCGATCCTTCCGGCTGCGCTACGGCCATGTGGTTGACCCGACCAGCGGCGCAGTGGTGGATGAGGCGCTCTGCGCGTTTATGCGTGGGCCGCGCAGCTTCACCTGTGAGGACGTGGTAGAAATCTCGTGCCACGGTGGCCCGTTGCCGGTGCAGACAACCCTGGCCCTGGCGCTGGGTGCCGGGGCGCGTTTGGCCCAACCCGGCGAGTTTACCCTGCGGGCCTTCCTGAATGGGAGGATTGATCTGACTCAAGCCGAAGCTAGCCTGGATGTCGTGCGCGCCCAAACCTCGGCGGGGCTGGCGTTGGCCCAGGCGCAACTGGGTGGCTGGCTGGCCCGTGAGGTACGCGCCGCCCGCGCTGGTCTGATGGAGTGTCTGGCGTATTTAACTGCCGTGGTTGACTTTCCCGAGGACGAGGTTGCCGCGCAGGACATCGGCCCGCAGCTACGGGCCGGGCTGATTAGTGTTGAGGAGCTGCTGGCCGGAGCCGACCAGGGAATCATCTACCGTCAGGGCGCTCGCGTCGCCCTGGTGGGACGACCCAACGTAGGCAAATCGTCGCTGCTCAACGCCCTGCTGCGCGCCGACCGGGCAATTGTGACGCCCATCCCCGGCACCACTCGCGATACTCTGGAGGAAACGGCGAACCTAGCGGGAATCCCGGTGGTGCTGATTGACACTGCTGGCATCCACACCAGCGATGATCTGGTGGAACAGATGGGAGTCGAGCGCGCCCATCAGGCGCTGGAAGGGGCCGACCTGGCCCTGCTGGTGCTTGATGCGACGGAGCCGATTGGCCCCGGCGACCTGGCGATTGCGGCGCTGGCGCAGGAGAAGCCGACAATTGTGGTGTGGAATAAGGCAGAGGGCAACGCACCCTCACCCCCAGCCCCTCTCCCATTCAGGGAGAGGGGGGAGAAGGCCGCGTGGAGCGCGATCTCCATCATCGCCACCTCCGCGATCGCCGGCAGCGGGATCGAGGAACTAGCCCAGGCCGTAGCCCGCGCCCTGCTAGGCGGTGCGCCGCCCGCCGCCGGAGATGCCCGCCTCGTGAGCAACCCGCGCCACCGCGACGCACTCCAGCGAGCGGTGGATCATCTGCGGGCAGCGGTGGCGAGCTGGGACGCGGGACGGCCCGCCGACCTGTTGGCTGGAGATTTGACCGTGGCCCTGAACGCCCTCGGCGAGATCACCGGCGAAACGGTGGGCGACGACCTACTAGACATAATCTTTTCGCGGTTCTGTATTGGGAAGTAAGGTCAGGGGTCAGGGGTCAGGGGTCAGGTACAGCGCATCAGAGTGCCTTATGAGTACCCAACCTGTAAAATACATACGAACCTTGTCCAACGTTTTATCGTGTTAGACAAGGTTCAGATCAGCTTTACAGTGTGCGTCGTTCGTAGTGGGTGCTTCAGCCGCTTGGCGCTGAAGCACCCACTACGAACCTGGAACCTGACACCTGACACCTTGTCATAGTGGAAAACAGCACAACCTGCGTTATCATAGTCACGAAGCCCGGCAGGGTGCCGGGATGTGGTGGAGGGCTAACTCATGACGGATGTAGAAGCCGGACTGCTGCGAACGGTAGAAGATTGGGAACTAGAGGAAGGGTCGCCGGCACCGATGGGTGCCACTTGGATTGATGCCAAAAAGGGCTACAACTTCGCCCTTTACTCACGCCACGCCACTGGCATTACCCTACTCTTCTATCGTGAGGACGATGTCTTTAACCCATACTACGAATATCGCCTCGATTACCTCAAGAACAAGACCGAGCGAGTCTGGCACTGCTGGGTATCCGGTGCCACCATACCCGACGCACGCTACTATGCCTATCGGGTAGATGGGCCGAACGACCTTATCTCCGGACATCGCTTCGACCGCTCGAAGATCCTGCTTGACCCCTTCGCTACCGAGGTTTTCTTCCCTGAGGGCTACGACCGGGCCTCCGCCTGCACCCCCGGTCTGCATACCGATGGTCGCGCACCGCTTGGCGTGATGCCCCCGCGCATCCCGCACACGATCCCACCGTTCGACTGGGGCGCGGATGTGCGCCCGCGCCACACCTACCAGACAATCGTCTATGAGCTACATGTCAAGGGTTTCACCGCTCACCCTAGCTCGGGTGTGGCCCTCACGCGGCGCGGCACCTTCGCCGGCCTGATTGATAAAATTCCCTACATCAAAGATCTCGGTGTCACCGTGGTTGAACTGCTGCCCGTGCATCAGTTTGACCCCCAGGAGGGGAACTACTGGGGTTACATGACTCTGAACTTCTTCTCACCACACCGTGGCTATGCAGAGGGAGATCAGGTTGATGAGTTCCGCCAGTTGGTCAAGGCAATGCACGAGGCGGGCATTGAAGTCTGGCTTGATGTGGTCTACAACCACACCAGCGAGGGCGATCAGGGCGGGCCAACCTACAGCTATCGCGGGATTGACAACCGCAGCTACTACCTGCTTCAGTCCGACCGGCGCTACTACACCAATGATACCGGCACGGGCAATACGATGCGCTGCGCCAACCCTGGTCCGCGTGGCATCATCCTCGGCAGCCTGATCCACTGGACTCAGCACATGCATGTGGATGGCTTTCGCTTTGACCTGGCCTCGATCCTCACCCGCAACGACGATGGCTCGGTGAACACGCTCGACCCGGCGGTAGTGGCGGAGATCAGCACCATGGCCCGCTACAACGACATTAAGCTGGTGGCTGAGGCGTGGGACATTGGTTCGTACCAGCTTGGGCGCACCTTCCCTGGCCAGACGTGGCTCCAGTGGAACGGGAAGTTCCGTGATGACGTGCGTGGCTTTGTGAAGGGCGAGCAGGGTTTAGTACCCGCGATGATGCGTCGGCTTTACGGTAGCGATGATCTCTTCCCCGACTCGCTGTACGACGCCTGTCGGCCCTACCAGAGCGTGAACTTCATCACCGCCCACGACGGATTTTGTCTCTACGATCTGACGGCATACAACAAGAAGCACAACGAGATTAACGGCCACGCTAACACCGATGGCTCGGATAATAACTATAGCTGGAACTGTGGCTGGGAGGGCGATGAGGAGGTACCGCCGGAGATCATGGCTCTGCGCCGATGTCAGGTTAAGAACTTCTTCACGCTGCTGATGCTCTCGAACGGCACGCCCATGTTCTGTGCGGGCGACGAGTTTCTCAATACGCAGTACGGCAACAATAACCCCTACAATCAAGACAACGAGATCACCTGGCTGAACTGGGATCTGCTCGAAGAGAACCGCGACATCTTCCGCTTCTTTCAGAAGATGATCGCCTTTCGCACATCCCACCCGACAATCATGCGCTCGCGCTTCTGGCGCGATGATGTGCGCTGGTACGGGGTACAGGGTTCGCCTGACCAGGCCGGATACTCGCATACACTGGCCTACTTCCTGCGCGGGGCCAGTGTCCGCGACGACGACCTGTACGTGATGATCAATGCCTACTGGGAGGATCTCGAATTCCGCATCGCCGAGAAATCGCCGCGTGGCTGGTGGCGCGTGGTTGACACCGGATTGTCCAGCCCGCACGACATTGTCAGCCCCGGCGAGGAGATCGAGATTATCGCCCCGCGCTACAGCGTGAGCGCCCGCTCAATCGTGGTGCTGCGCAGCCCCTGGGCGAAATAAGTGCAGATTGTGGATTGATACGGAAATGCGGCCCGATCTACAGTCTTCTTAGGGACGTGGACATTTTATTGTTACGCATTGGCGCAGAGTGCCTCTCCGTCTTCTCGCCGATCCCTTCTGCGCCAAAAGACTGATGGCTGACTGCGCGTATCTCGCTACTATAAGATATAATTAGCTGTTCAGTGCAGCCGTGTCGCGGTGCTATGGTTGTGCCTCTAATTTCGATCTGAGGTCTGCGATCAAGTTAAGGAAGCAGCAATGTCTATGGCCCATGAGCAGATCTCCCCGGGCCGCCCAGCGCCCAAGGGTCTGACGATCCGTCCTTTCACTACGAGCAATGCCGATTACACCGATGCCGTGCAGGTGGTGAATGCCGTCTTCCCGGAGTATAGGGACACGGTGGGTGATTGGCGCTTCGAGGATGCCCATCGCGCTGCTCACATCCAGCGGCGGCGCTGGCTCGCTGACCTCGATGGGGAGACGGTGGCCTACGGCAACTATAGTCAGTTTGAGGGCATGTACCACCCGCGCAAGTTTGGTGTCTTTGTGGCCGTGTTGCCCGCACATCAGGGCCAAGGCATTGCTGCCACCCTCTACGATGAGATCGTGTCTGCTGTGAGGCGGCTTAATCCGATCTCCCTGCGCGCCCGCGCCCGCGATGACATGTCGCGCAGCATGCGCTTTCTCCAGAACCGTGGCTACCAGGAAGACATGCGCGAGTGGGAGTCACACCTTGATGTAGAGGCATTCGACCCCGCGCCCTACGCGGGTTACGAGGCGGCACTGCGCGCTGATGGCATCCGTATCGCGACGGTGGCGGAACTGCTAGACAAGGATCCCGATTGTCGTGAGAAGCTCTGGATCCTCGATGTAGAGCTAACGAACGATGTACCCTCGCCCGAGCCGCACACGCCGATCACCCGCGAGGCATACGATTCCTGGGTCTTCGCCAACCCCAATTTCCTGCCCGATGGCTACTTTGTGGCCCTCGACGGGAGTGATTACGTGGGATGCAGCTTCCTCTGGAAGAGTCAGGCCGACCCGACCGAGCTATACATCGGACTGACCGGGGTACGCCGGGCCTACCGTCGGCGCGGGATCGCCCTGGCCCTTAAGCTGCATGACATTGCATTTGCACGGCAGCGCGGCGTAAAACTGATCAAGACCTGGAATGAACAAAATAACCGTGGCATGCTCAGTATCAATGAGGCTCTTGGCTTTATGAAGCAACCCGCATGGGTGAGCTTCATGAAGAAATGTGACTGATTGCCTGCGCTAAGACAAGGCTTCAGGGTTGCTGTTTGTTGTGGACGCTTCAGCACCTGTATGGAGGTTTGCAATACCATAGAGAGGAGTGACACCATGACCCTCCCGTTCATCCGGCTATCTGGTAGCCCATACGCACAGGGTCTCCAGCACGGCGAGGCTCTGCGCGAAGCAATCGCCGAAAATATGGCGATTTACTTCGCTCGCTTTGATCGTGAACTGCATCTCTCGCGGTTTGAGACTTTGCGCCGCGCTGTGGTCTACGCTGAGGCAATTGCGAGGCAGTCTCCTGGTTACGCGGCGGGCATGCGCGGGGTGGCCGAGGGTTCGGGTTTCAGCTATGCCGAGATTGCTGCCCTGAATGTGCGCTACGAGCTGTTCTACTATCAGTACGGGCTGAACGCGGTGGCTGATGGGTGCACCGCCTTCGCCGTAATGCCCGAGGCAAGTGCCGACGGCCACCTGCTGATCGGCGAAAATTGGGATTGGGTGGTCGGTGCGCGTGGTGCAGTGCTGCATAGCCGTGAACCCGATGGCCTGGAGGTTCTTAGCTTCAGCGAGGCCGGTATCGTTGGCGGTAAGATCGGCTTCAACTCGGCAGGTGTGGGCCTGCTGATTAATGGCCTTACCTCCACCGATGATGACTGGTCACGCCTATCCACACCCTTCCATGTGCGCTGCTACGAGATCCTGCGCTCACGCAGCCTCGCCGCTGCTGCCCGCGTGGTCACTGAGGGTGAGCGTTCGTG
>CAIXLU010000460.1 GCA_903920315.1 uncultured Oscillochloris sp. | reverse complement strand
CC
This sequence comes from uncultured Oscillochloris sp., assembly GCA_903920315.1. Classification (GTDB taxonomy): domain Bacteria; phylum Chloroflexota; class Chloroflexia; order Chloroflexales; family Chloroflexaceae; genus Oscillochloris. The sequence continues at coordinate 4,909 of CAIXLU010000460.1, read as the reverse complement.
GCAAGGTCGAGGTCGCCGTCGCCGTCCACGTCGCCCCAGGCCACGCTGTAGGTGGAATCATTCTCGGTGGACGACCAGGCAAGGGGCAAGGGGTCGGCTGCGGCGTGGGCGGTCGGCACCGCAACCAGGGCAGGCGCATTGGGCAGCAGCGACAGCACGACCATCAGCGTGACGAATAGCAACAAGGCCAGACGTGTCTTTCGGTACATCATCGCGAACCTCCTTGGGGATTGTGGATTTTAGATTTTGGATTGCCGCAGTGGTCAGTGGTCAGCGGTCAGTGGTCAGTGGTCAGCCGTCAGCCGTCAGCCGTCAGCGGTCAGCCCTCAGCCCTCAGCCGCCAACAACTCCCGGTGCGCTACCACCTCCAGAAATCTCTTCCTGGCATCAGGTTCAGCGATCTGCGCGGCTCGGGCCAACAACTCGGCGCGGGCGCGGGCCAGCAGCGCCGGGGCGCGGGGATCACTGTTCGCCCGCAACACTTCGTAACACGTCAGGTACACCCGCATCGGCTCATCCGCCCCGTCCAGCGTGCCGGTTTCCACATGCGCCAGGATCTCCTCAACCAAAACCAGGGCACCCGGCGCGTCACCTTGAGCCAAGGCCACCTGCGCCAGTCCCGCCAGCGGCTCGGCCACCAGCGCGGGCACGCTGACCGCACGCATGTGAGCGACAGATTCCTGAAATGCCTCGCTCGCCGCCACCAGATCGCCCCGCGCCAGGGCCACATGGCCCAGCCCGCGCCGCGCCGCGCCCACCAGGAAACGATCTCCCAGCGCCTCCGCAATGGCGAGACTCTGCGCAAAGTACCCGTATGCACCACCGTCATCACCCTGCGCCAGCGCGCTCAGGCCGAGGTTCCCGCAGGTGGCGGCCATCTGCTGCCGATCCCCTATTTCGCTCGCCAACGCCAGACTCTGTGTACCATCGGCCCGTGCAGCAGCGTAGTCGCCCAGGGTATGCCGCGAGAATCCTCGATTGCCGAGGACCCGCCCCTCAAACCAGCGGTCGCCAATCGCGTGGGCCGCCGCGAGGCATTCACTCTGGTAGGTATCGGCGGTTACCAGATCGCCCTGCTCGTTGAGCAGCGCCGCGAGGTCGCTGAGCGTGTAGCTTTCGAGTCGGCGATTGCCGAGCGTGCGGGCACATTCAAGGCTGCGCTGGAGATATGCGCGTGCGGTGGTCGCTTCGCCCTGCTCGACGGCGACCCCGGCCATCACGCTCAGGGTGGCCCAGATCTGGCGCGTATCGTTAACCGCCGTCGCCACGCGCAGACTCTCAGCCAGATGCTCCGACGCCTGAGCAGCGCGGCCCATCCCGCGCAAGGCAAAGCCCATGCGCTGACGCGCCGTGGCCTCCAGGCGCGGGAGGTTGGCGGCCTGCGCCATGCGGATTGCCGTGTGAGCCGTGCGCTCAGCCACCGCAAAATCGCTCATGCTGTTCGCGTAGTACGTCCGACGCAGGGCCACCTCGACACGGGCCACCGGGTCAGCCACGGTGTCGGCGAGGGTCGCCAGCGCATCGAGATCCGCCCGCTGCGCATCGCGGGTAGCTTGGAGCGCGTACACCTGCTCGCGAGCCAACAGCAGCGCGTACCGCTCATTCAGATCATCAGGCGGGGCCAGTTCCAGCGCCCGGCTCAGGTAGCTGATCGCGGCGGCGTTGGCGTAGCGCGCCGCCGCAGATTCCCCCGCCCGCCGCAGATACTCACGCTTTTTTGGCAGGTTGTCGCTCTGCTCGTAGTGATAGGCCAGCACATCGAGCAGTGCGTCCGTCGTCTCGGCGTGCTGCTCCACGTAGCTCGCCAGTTGCCCGTGCAGCGCCGCTCGCGTGGCCGACCCCAGGCTCTCGTAGGTCACGTCGCGGGTAATCACGTGCTTAAACAGGTAGGCCAGTTCGGGATCGGGCGTGTCCAGCGGCGTCAACTCCAACTCCGAGAGGTGGGTGAGTTCACCCGCCAGACCCTCGGGAGGGGCAAGGGTCGGGAACGCTCCCCGCAGCCACGCGACCAGGAAGCGCCGCCCGATCACACTGGATGTTTTGAGGATCACTTGCTGCTGCCCACTCAGCTGATCGAGCCGACTCAGGATCAGGCGGTGCAGGCTGTCGGGCAGATCCAGCGATTCCCACGCATCGGGCTGGTACGGGTCAATCTGCTGATCGTGCAGGTAGTTCAGCAACTCTTCCAAGTAGAAAGGGTTGCCCTGGGCGCGCTCCGTCAGCCGTGCAACCAGGGCGACGGGTACGCTTCCTCCCCGCGTCGGGAAGAGATGCAGGAGCTTCGCTCGGATCAACTGCTCAACCGCCGCACCCACCAGTCCGCCCAGGTAAATTTCGTGGAATCCTGGCAGATCGGTCACCGACCATCCTTGGGGTTGTGCCGGATCACGCGGGCGATAGGCCAGCACCAGTAGTACCGGCAGCCCGGCGATGTTCTGCGTCAGATCCCGCAGCAACGCGGTTGAGGCATCATCAATCCAATGCACATCTTCCAGCACGATCAGCAGCCCGCCCCCTTCACCCTGAGCCTCACGGGCCACCGCCGCCAGACAGTCGCGCAGCAGGGCGTGCAACGCTCCCTGGCGATCCTTCGGCTCCAGATGTTCGGTAAAATCGTTCTCGGGCAGATTCAGCCCGAGCAGCGGTCCCAGCAACGGCATTGCATCTGCTCGCTCCGCTGCCCACTCCTCGATCAGCCCCTCCAGGGCGCGGATCTGCCGCCGCAGTGGGGCTGCCGGGTCAGAACCAAAGACGGCTCGCCAGATGGGCTGCCACACGAGGTACGGGCTGCGCGTGCCGGTGGATTGACAGGCACCGCCGTAGCCAACCATGCCGCGCTGCTGCGCCCGCCGAATGATCTCGGCCACCAGCCGCGATTTGCCCATGCCCGCCTCAGCGCTGATGCCGAGGATCTGGCCGTGCCCCGCCAGCACCTGGCCGAGCAGAGGCTCCACCTGCGCAATCTCGTCTGCCCGCCCGACCATCGGCAGCGCGTAGGTCGGCTCCGGCAGGCGCATCGCCCGGGTGTGGCGCAAACCGTGAACCCGAAAGACAAATTGTGGCTCGCTCTTGCCCTTAATCATGACGGGCGGGCGTGGCTCCAGCGCGATCCGGTCGGCAACAGCGGGATGGATGTTTGCGCTGACAAGGATCTCGCCCGGCGCGGCCACTCCCATCAGCCGCGCCGCAAGGTTCACCTCATCGCCCAGGATGCCGTAGGTGCGACGGCTGGTGCCACCATACGCCCCGCAGCGCAGTATCCCCTGACTAATGCCAATCTGGAGTGGGAGGAGTCCTGCCGTTGCCCCTGCCTCGTGTTGTAAGGCCAATGCCGCCAGCACCGCCCGGTGGGCATCATCCTCGTGAGCGACCGGCGCACCACACGCGCAACAGAGATAGCTGCCCTTGTCACCGATGATCACCTGGAGCAAGACACCATCGTAGCGTGCCAGCACGCCCTGCACCGCCCGGATAAACGTGTCGAGCCGGACGGCGGCGTCTGGCTCGGAATCATACTCAATCCCGGTGAAGCGCACGAACAGCACCACCGCTGGCCGTAGCTCCGTCAGAAAGACTCCCTGCCTCGCCACCTCGCGGGCATAGACCGCCGGCAAAAGCCAGGGCTGGAGGAGTTCTGCCGAAAGCGTATCTGCGGGGAGAGCGGGCCATGCGGACATAGTTGGTGCCGTGGTGAGTTCTATCAGTGGTACAAACCACTCGCCTGTCCCGCCGTCCTCGCGCCACGCGCCCGTGGTGGCCGCAGCCCCCAGCGCTGCAACACACCCGGCATCCAGCACGATCTCTCCCGCCACCGCGTGATGTTCGGCAGTCGCCACCCGCGCCACCGTCGCCCCCGCCAACAGATCCAGGAGTTGGATGGCCGGGTCGCCCACAACCATGCGTCGGGCAGGGCCACAGGCCATCGCAACCTTCAGCGCAAGGGAGATAGTCCCGCCGCCGGGCAGGGCGATCTGCGCAAAGGCGGCCATCGCCCGTTGCATCCCCACTGCGCAGGCGGCGGCACGCAGAGCAGGAGGGCCATCCGCCGCATCAAACCAACATGTGATCGCATCACCGGCAAAGCCGATCACACTGCCACGATAGGCATCAACCTGCGCGATCAGGGCGTCGTAGGTGGTGTTGATCTGGTCGGTGAGGGATTCGCTCCCCTGGCGGGGACCAAGGGCTAGGCGCAGAGCTTCGGTGAGCGGGGTAAAGCCAGAGATGTCGGCAAACAGGACGGCACCGTCAACGCGATCCGGGATCGGAGTTCCGCACGCCAGTGCGTAACGCCGATCCTGTGGCAGATAGGCAGACATGGGGTTCATGGCATCTCGCTCTCATCGTCGTAAGGGACGGTGATGCGGGCGCATGAAGCGCGGGCAGCGTGATTGATACGGCTGTCGGTGCCATGCTCAGTATCGCACTAAGCCCGGATCACAAGACGAGTATAGCAAAACGGTACCGTGTCGGACGATAAAGATTTCACGCGGGTACATTGTGATTTGTTAATACAGTTGTGGTAGCACAACACAAACTCAGTGATGTGGACACAAAGAGCGTGGTCGATCTGTATCAGACTGCTCTATCCTCGTACTTTGAGCGTGGCGGGCGTGGTGCCGGAGTCGTGGAGGTGGTCAATGAACGAGGTGATGAGGATGGTCATGGGTGTCCTGTGACGAGTGGCGGGAAGAGGCTCGTTCATATCCGATCCAGGTGAGGGTATCACAAGGGGGGGGTAAAGCGCATCATATCCGTTCCACATGGGGGTATGGCGGGGGAAGTGGATCGGATAAGTGAATTTCTCCGTGCCACATCCGTGGCACACAAACTTCCTGTCGGTACGGCCACACACCGCCGTGCGGTGGCGCATGACCGCCCATGGGACGGAGTGTGTCGCATCTCCGTT
>CAIXLU010000459.1 GCA_903920315.1 uncultured Oscillochloris sp. | reverse complement strand
CAGCGGGTTCGAGCAGACCAGCGGGACGTTCATTGTCTCTTGGTAGGCGTTGTACATCTTCTGGCGCAGCCCGCCGTGGGAAAGCCCCAACTCACCGTGATCTGCAGTGCGAAATACCACCGTGCTATCGCGCAGCCCCGGCACCGCCTCAAGCGCATCAATCACCGCGCCGATATGTTTATCCACCACTTTATGCAGGTAGGCGTAGAAGTTCACGTAGTCGCGCTGGTCGGTAGACGGGAGCGGACGGATCACACCGAGCCCGATAGTGAGGTAGGTGAGGGTTTGCGCATGGGTCGTGGGCTTATTGTTATTGGACAGATCCTCATTCCGAGACTCGGCGGGGATGTCAGTCCACTGAACACCCTGTTCATACTTAGTCGTATCCGCGCTGTAGACCGTATCGCCGCCAACCGTACTCGGATAGGAGAGGACATCGTGCGGATTGACGAACGAGACAATCAGCGCAAACGGCTGGGTTGCCGTACCAGCCGCCGTCTGGGTCTGCAAAAAGGTAACCGCCTGCTGAGCGAAGTCCGCATCGTGGTGAGCATCACCGCCGCCGAAGCCTGTGGGGTCGGTGTTCTCGCCGGCATCAGGCGCAACCCAACCCTGGAAGCCATAGGAAGCCACCTGATCGGTAGTTGTCGAGTGCCCATCGGGGCCAAGCGACATATGCCATTTGCCACGGTACTGAACATTGTAGCCAGCGGCGGACAGCATACGCGCCATGTTCTGAGTGTCGGGCGAGAGTTCGGTAAGCATACCCTTGCCCTCGACACTAAGCGTATCGGTAACGCCATGCAGCGCCGGATAGAGGCCGGTGAACAACGATGCTCGGCTCGGCGAACACATAGCACTGCTGCAATAGGCATTCGAGAAGCTCAGTCCCGTATCGGCGAGGCGTTTGCGGTTGGGCAGATTCGTATCGGCCCAGCCCGTCGGCCAGTTACGCGGGAGACGCTCCTGGTCGGTAAGGATGATCAGGATATTCGGGCGATTGCGCAGTGTCGCCTGGGTCTGCGCCTGCGGTGGTGTTGCGGCATGGGCAGGAGCAAGCCCTGCAGCACCGGCCAGCAGCATTCCCGCACCCATAAGGAACTCACGGCGGGTGATGACGCGATCTCCGCTCGCAGAGTCAGCATCTATAGCGGGATCAATCTCGATCTGGCCGTCATCGTCGTCTCGCACAAAATGGGAGTCCGGGGCTAAACGAGTGGTCATAGGCTGCCTCGTATACCAGATCAACGTGCCAAAGAGAGGGGAAGAGGCACCATTCTACCCCGCCCTTTTTTATCGGTCAAGAATAATCCGCGTTGCCCACTCTTGCCGCTTCTGACGCTTCCCACTACAATAGGGGCAAGCCACCCGCCCGTTCGTTCACCCTCGCATGGGCGATACCATATTTACGGCGCACGCTGTGGCTCAACCTGGAGGAACTCCGATGCCTGAGCTGCGGCAGAATCTGGCCACCCGCGAGTGGGTGATCATCGCCAGCGAGCGCGCCCGCCGTCCCAACGCCTACGCAGAGGCAAGTGACCGCATCTTTACTCACGAGCGGCCCGAACACGAATCGCGCTGTCCCTTCTGCATAGGGAATGAGGAACTTGACCTTGAGATCTGCCGCTACCCAGAGGGCAGCCCCCAGTGGGATACACGCGTGGTGCGCAACAAGTACCCGGCCCTGGCCGAGGTAGGGCCGCTGGTGCGCAACTTCAATGGGGTCGAACGCTACATTACGGGGGTCGGCTACCACGAGGTGCTGGTCGAACACACCCTCCACAACGCCACACTCGCCCTCATGACAGACGAAGAGATTCGTGCGGTCATGGGGATGTACCTGCGCCGAGGGCGCGAGATTGGTGCCGACCCACGTGTTGAGCAGTTGATTTTCTTCAAAAACCACGGTGATCGCGCCGGGGCATCGCTACCCCACCCACACAGTCAGATCATCGGCCTGCCCATTGTGCCGGGCGATATTCGCCATCGCATTGAGGAAGCTCGCCGCTTTTTCGATGACACCGGTCATTGTGTCTTCTGCACCATGCTCGCCGATGAGCTGAGCCGCAACGAGCGCATGATCGCGGTGAATGATCACTTCGCCGCAATTGTCCTCTACGCCTCATCCTCGCCTTTTCATATCTGGATTGTGCCACGCAGCCACCACGCCAGCTTTATGCATATCGAAGAGGATGCGCTCACACACCTGGCCCCGCTGCTCCGCGACGTCCTTTTCCGTCTGTACACTCACCTGAATGATCCCGACTTCAACCTGATCATTCGCTCCTCACCCACCAAAGAGCCGGAGAACGGTTATTTTCACTGGTATATCGCGATCATTCCGCGACTGAGCCGCAGCGCCGGGTTCGAGATGGGTAGCGGTATGTGGATCAACCCTACCATACCCGAGGAGTGTGCCGCATTCCTGCGTGATGATCCTGTTCCCTAGGACGATAACGGGATTTTGCCACAGAAGCACACAGAAGGACACAGAAATATTTTTTCTGTGTCCTTCTGTGTGCTTCTGTGACTGTAAAAGGTTCTGCGCCCAGGTGTCCCTACTTAGTGCACCACCACCGGCGGCGGCACGACTGGCGTGATCGGCAGAGGGGGAACCACCACGGCAATCGGGTTCAGGGCTACCCTGAGTACCTCGTCCATTGAGGTGACCGGGATCAGGGTGAGGTCCTGGCGCACCTTCTCCGGCAGTTCCACAATGTCCTTGGCGTTCTCCTTGGGCAGAATGAAGGTGCGGATGCCCGCACGGTGGGCGGCCAGAGTCTTCTCCTTGAGGCCACCGATGCCGAGTACCTTGCCGCGCAGTGTCACCTCGCCGGTCATGGCTACATCGCGGCGCACGGTGCGACCCGTCATCGCACTAATCAGGGCAGTAGTGAGGGTGATCCCTGCCGAGGGGCCGTCCTTGGGCACTGCGCCCTCGGGGACGTGGATATGGATGTTGTGCTCCTCGAAATAGTTGGAGTCAATACCGAGCTGGTCGGCCTTCGAGCGCACGTAGGAGACGGCAGCCTGGGCGCTCTCCTTCATCACGTCGCCGAGTTGGCCGGTGAGCAGCAGGCCACCCTTGCCCTTCACCGGCAGAACCTCAATGCTGAGGATGTCGCCGCCGGTGCTGGTCCATGCCACGCCAGTAGCTACGCCGACCTCGTCATGCTCCTCGGCTAAGCCGAAACTAAAGCGCTCAGGGCCAAGGTAGGTGGGTACATCGGCAGTGTCAATCACGTAGGTTTCGAGAACAACCTCGGCACCGGGGTCGCCATCTGAGGCAACCTTGCGGGCTACCTTGCGGCAGAGGGTAGCCAATTCACGCTCAAGGTTGCGCACCCCGGCCTCGCGGGTATACTCGCGCACCAGCTTGAGGACGGCACCGTCGGTAATCTCCAACTGCCCGGTCTTCAGGCCGTGGAACTCGCGCTGCTTGGGAACCAAGAAGCCACGGGCGATGCCCAGCTTCTCATCCTCGGTGTAACCGCCGATCTCAATAATCTCCATGCGGTCGCGCAGCGGGCTGGGGATGGGATCCAACTGATTGGCGGTGGCGATGAAGATGACCCTGCTGAGGTCGAACGGAATCTCCAGGTAGTGATCGCTGAAGGTGTTATTCTGCTCAGGGTCGAGAACCTCCAGCAGGGCCGAGGTCGGGTCGCCACGGAAGTCGGTGCCAACCTTGTCTACCTCATCGAGCACGTACACCGGGCTGTTGGACTTCACGCTCTTCATGCCCTGGACGACCCGACCGGGCATGGCTCCAATGTAGGTACGGCGATGACCCCGGATCTCGGCTTCATCGCGCACACCGCCGAGGCTGGTGCGAATGAACTGGCGACCGAGGGCGCGGGCAATGCTGCGGCCCAGGCTTGTCTTGCCAACGCCGGGGGGGCCAACGAAGCAGAGGATGGGGCTACGCATCTTGTTACCGGCCAGCTTACGCACGGCCAGGAATTCCAGAATACGCTCCTTGACCCGCTCCAGACCAAAGTGATCCTCGTTGAGGACCTTCTGGGCCTCCGCGATGCTGATCTCGGCGTGCTCCTCTTCGGCCCAGGGCAGGTTAAGGATCCAGTCAAGATAGGTGCGAATCACACCGGCCTCAGGGCTATTCATACCCTGCTGGGCCAGACGCTTGATCTCATGGAGAGCCTGGCTCTTCACATAGTCGGGAGCGACCAGTTCGGCCACCTTACGGCGCAGTTCGTCAATCGGGTCGTCGCTATCGTCATCCTCACCAAGCTCGCGGCGGATGACCCGCATCTGCTCGCGCAGGAAGTACTCGCGCTGACTCTGGTCGAGAACCTCTTTGGTATCCTGCTGGATCTTGGCGCGCAGCTTGAGCAGTTCCAGTTGGCGGGCCAGCACCATGTTCGCCTTACGCAGCCGGTCTACCGGATCGAGCGTGTTGAGTACCTCTAGGCGATCCTTGAAGTCGAAGGCCGGCCCCCAGGTCACGATGTCGGCCAGGTGGCCGGGACGCTCAATACGATGAACGAACTGCACCGCCTCCTGAGGAACCTCGCCCAGATGGTCAACAAACTCGTCCACCTGCTGCTTGACCGTGTCCATCAGCGCCTGGATCTCCATCCCGTCCTCGTCAATGTCGTAGACGGGCAGACAGTTCACGCGATAGAAGGGCTGAATCTGGATGGCGCTCTTGATCGTAGCGCGGTGCAGCCCCTCCAAGATCACGCGGGCGGTACCATCGGGGAGCTTGGCAAACTCTTCCAGGCGAGCGATCACGCCGGTGAACGGCAACTGCTGGGGCTGATTGCTCTTGTAACCCTCCAGTTCACCCTCACGAACAAAAATGAGCAACACCTCGTGATCCTCGTCCCAGGCTCGCTCCATCGCCCGGTACGACTTACCCTGGGGCACCTGAAGCGGGATGGTCATGTGGGGCATGATCACCATTTCGCCCAGCACCACCAGCGGTAGGAATCGCTCTTCGGTATCGAGATCGTCAGATGGCATGCTCCCGTCCCCCCGCGCAGCGGCATCATCCAGGTGTCGTGTTGCGTTACTCATAAAAATGTATCCTCGTTTCTGTAACCAGAATCATTATTACCTACACATTCATGTGCCTGCTCAAGCCAGTCGTCCGCCCTCACCGCGCTCGATTACACGCACCATACCGGACAGTACTTGGTCGAGAATGTGCAGAAAAATATCAATCTCCTGCTCACTGAGTTGGCCGAGAGCCATCTGCATCTGCTCGCGGCGGGCCTTGCGGATCTCGAAGATCAGCTCGATACCACGTGCCGTGATCACAACCATTACCTGGCGGCGGTCGCGCTCGTGGCGGGTGCGATCAACCAGATGTTTCTCGGCAAGGCGATCAACAACGCCCGTGAGCGATGCAGCAGACTGATGAGTCGCGTCGGCCAAATCTGACATCTTACACTCCTCACCCATCTGCTGGAGATAGATCAAAGTGTAAAATTGGGGCAGAGTGACGCGAAAGCGATCCTCGTCGAGGAGCTGCATGAACTGGCGTTGAGCAAGCCAACTGATCTGCATGATCGCCCGCTCGATTTCCTCAAGAGGGATGCGCTCAGTGGCTCGGCTCGTTGGTGATTCTTGATGGGCAGAGGTCATGCCGCTGTCCTGATGTTTATCACGACCCTTGATATTCAATGTCCTTGAGTATATCATCCCTTAAGATTCATGACAAGGGCAATCGGCCCCATCACAGATCCCAAAGGATTGCGCTAGGACAAGGTGTCAGTTTGACAGATCGTAGCAGCAGGCTTCCAGCCTGCCGACACTCATCTGGCAGGCTGGAAGCCTACACTACGAACGTCGCACATTGTAAAGCTGTTCTGAACCTTGTCTAACACGCTATAATGGCGCAGAGCAAAGACACTCGAAAGGGGTAAACATAACGTGTTCAAACGCCTATTTGGCCGTGGCCAAGACACACCACGCACGGAGGATGAGGCCAAAGCCGAGGAGGCTCAAGTTTCGCAGAGCCTTGAGAAGTCGCGCCAGGGTATCTTTGGGCGTATCTCACAGATGTTCGCCACGGATGATCCGATCACGGATGAACTCTGGGACGAGCTTGAGGAGTCACTTATCCAGGGCGACGTTGGCCTGGAGACAACGCTCTACCTGGTGAACCGCACCAAGGACCGCGTGAATCGCCACGGCACCAAGAATGCTCGTGACGTACGCGATATGCTCAAGTCCGAGATGGTGCGTACCTTCCAGGAGTTTGCTGGTCAGCAGCAGATAGTTGCACGACCGTATGTTGTGCTGGTGGTGGGGGTGAACGGGGCGGGCAAAACAACGATGATCGCGAAGCTGGCTCACCGCTACAAGAATCGCTTCGGCAAGAAGGTACTGCTGGCCGCTGGCGACACCTTCCGCGCCGCAGCCACCGAGCAACTAGAGACTTGGGCCGAGCGGGCGGGCGTGCCCTGCGTAAGCATGGGTCAGGGTGCCGACTCCGCCGCCGTGGTCTTCAAGGCGCTCGACGCCGCTGTCGAGCAGGATGTAGATGTGCTGATCATTGACACCGCCGGACGGCTCCAGGCCAAGTTCAACCTAATGCTTGAGCTGGAGAAGATGCGCAATATTATTCGGCGCAAGATGCCCGACGCCCCCCACGAGGTGCTGCTGGTGATTGACGCGACCACCGGCCAGAACGGCGTCCTCCAGGCCAAGGCATTTCTCAAGTCGGCGGGGGTGAGCGATGTGGCGGTGACCAAACTCGACGGCACGGCAAAGGGCGGGATTGCCTTCGCCATCGCCCAGGACATCGAGCGACCCATCCGCTACATTGGCACCGGTGAGAAGATGGGCGACCTGGCAATGTTTGATGCCCAGTCGTTTGTGGACGCGCTCTTTGCCTGAAATAATTGCAGATTGCAGATTGCAGATTGTAGATTGAGAACCCTGCAATCTGCAATCTGCAATCTACAATCTGCAATCTGCAATTCCCACTTACTGCTCCAGCACATAGCCAACGCCGCGTCGGGTCTTGATCAACTCGGTGTCCGTGTCGGTCAGGCGAATACGTGCGCGCAGCCCAGCCACCAGCATATCCAGGGCGGCAGCATGTTGAGCGGCCTCGTAGGGCTGCCCCCAGATATGCATGGCGCACTCGTCGCGGGTGCAGAGCCGACCGGAGTTACGGTAGAAGAGCAGCAACAACCGGGCCTGACCGGGGGTTAGCTCAAGGGCGCGCCCGTCGAGCAAAAAGATCATCATCTGGTCGTCGTAGCGCAGTCCACGCGAAGGCACGCAGGTGTCCAGCGGATCGATAAACTTCAGCAGGGACGGGCCACTGCCCAGACCAATCAGATCCTCGGTCTGAAGCGAGTGCGTCTCGGTGAGCCGACGACCATTCACATAGGTGCCATTGGCGCTGCCCGCATCAATCAGAAAGTAGCGCTG
>CAIXLU010000458.1 GCA_903920315.1 uncultured Oscillochloris sp. | reverse complement strand
GCAGCATCAGGCGGGCGATGGGCCAGACTCGCATGGCACGGGCAGGTCGGTGCCACCTGCGCCGCCGCACCCAGACGGTGCGCGGGGTGCAGGTAATGGCGGACGCCGCCGCCGGAAGGCTCTCGACGACGTGACCGCTCCCGAGCGCAAGCAGGAGCGGGAGCAGCGCGAGAACCAGGAGGCGCATAACCTGGGCCTGCCGCCGCCGAGTCAGTGGGGTTAAAATGGTATGATGCACGCTCTGCCAGCCTTTCGTGAGGGGATGTCCATGGGTTGTGATGAAGCTCCATGTACACCCGTCCGCGAAGGCTGGCAAATCTATACCCGAGCAGAATCGGCTGCCAGACCGAAATAACGAAGCGCCCCGGCGGCGGAGCGCGTCCTACAGGCTCTGATTAGTCCCTACGGTGTAACGGTCTCCGATACAGAGAAGCGTTACGGACGCCGGGACGTTTCGCTTCGCTCAGCGTGCCATGCGTCGTTATCAGGTCGGAGGTAGGCATGACGCCCCTCTGCGGCAGTTTCTTCCCACAGCCGCCCGTCCGTCCTGAGCCAGAGTACGGCATGCCACCAAGGGCGCTGCGTGCCCAGGGCGGCGCGGGCGGCGGCCATCGCCCGATCAATCTGCCCGTCACGGCGCAGTTCGGTGAGCAGCGTTGGCAGCACTGCCTTGTCGGTGTCGGCGGCTGGGCATGGGGATTGTTCCCTCTGTACTCACACGCCTGGCTGCTCGGCCTTCCCCCGCTCCTTCAGCGCCGCGTAGACCACATCCAGCAGCACGGCGGTGAAGCCGCTGCGTACCCGCTCGTTGCTTAGCACCTGGGCGATCATGCTCTGGTAGCTGTCCATGCCGCCGATGACCTCCTCCATCATCACCTTGGGGAAGTCGCCCAGGGCGAACTGTTCCTTGGTGTTGTGTTCTGCTTGTTGTGCCAGGACGGGGTTGGTGATCATGCGCTCGCTGATGTGCGTCACGAGGCCGATCATGTCGGCGTCGCTCAGCTCACCCTCGAAGAGGTCGTTCATGCGCTGGATGATTGCCGCCAGCATCGCCCGCTGCGGGTCGCGGCTCTCCGCTGAGCCGACTTCGCCCGGCGGCACTAGGCCGTACTCGCCGTTGCCCTCCTTGAGCGGTAGCTGGCGCTGACCCTGGTCTTTCAGCCGGTAGTGGGTCAGTTTCACGCTCGACAGGTCAATCTCCTCGCTCAGCCGGTCGGTTGCCAGCAGCGGGACGAGCAGCCGAAAGAAGATGGCCCGCTTTTCCAGGTCGGTGTCGCCGTAGTTGATGATCTGCGAGAGGAAGTCGTACAGTCGCACAAAGCTGGCGAGGTCTTTGCGCACGATTTCCAGTTCGTCCAGACCTTTCTTATCCTTGGCGTCTCTGGCTGCGTGCCAGCGCACCCGGAAGCGCTCGACCGCTGGGGCCAGCACAGCTTGAAGCGCCGCCTGCGTGCCCTTGGGGTCGAGGTAGACCCGCACGAAAGTTTCGATCTCGGAGTCGGTGTAGATCCGGGTGTCGTCGAGCTTGGCTTGGAGGGTGTGGATGAGGTTGGGGTCGGTGACACCGGCTAGTTCCGCACGCTTAAAGTAGGGCGTGAAGGCGGCCAGGATGTCGTCCGGGTCGTTGACGAAATCCAGCACGTAGGTAGCATCTTTACCCGGCGCGACCCGGTTCAGCCGCGAGAGGGTCTGCACCGCCGTGATGCCGTCTAGCCGCTTGTCCACATACATCGCGCAGAGCAGCGGCTGATCAAAGCCGGTCTGGTATTTGTTGGCGACGATCAGCACCTGATAGTCATCACCCTTGAATGCCTCACGGATGTCGCGCCCTTTCAGGCCAGGGTTCATGCTGTGTTCGCTGAACGGACTCGGCCCGCTCTCCCGGTCGCTCACCTCGCCCGAGAAGGCCACCAGCGCGGCCAGGTCGCGGTAGTTTTGCTGGTGGATGTAGGCATCCAATGCCAGCTTGTAGCGCACGGCCTCTTTGCGCGAGCCGGTGACGACCATCGCTTTGGCGTGGCCGCCCAGCAGATGCTGAATGTTCGCACGGAAATGCTCGACGATGATCTGCACCTTCTGGCTGATGTTGTAGGGGTGCAGACGTACCCAGCGCATCAGACCCTTGACTGCCGCCGCCTGGTCAACCTCGGTCTGGTCGTACTCCTGACCGTTGTGCGCCAGCCGGAAGGCCAGTCGGTAGGGCGTGTAGTGCTGGAGTACGTCGAGGATGTAGCCCTCCTCGATAGCCTGTTGCATCGAGTAGACATGGAAGGCCACGGGTATATTCGTCTCAGAGGGCGGGGCGTCAGGGTTGGGGCGTCGCCCGAAACGCAGGAGTGTCTTGGCCTTGGGGGTGGCGGTAAAGGCGAAGAAGCTGATGTTGGGGTGGGTGGCGCGATCCTCCATTTCGGCCAGCAGCACGTCCTCGGCGCTGATCTCCTCGCCCTCCTGGATCTGCTCTGCCGAGAGCACTTTGCTCAACGCGCTGGCCGCCGATCCGGTCTGCGAGGAGTGAGCTTCGTCGGCGATGACGGCGAATCGCCGCGTGCGCAGGCTGCCCTGGGTGCGGATGGCCTCTAGGGCGAAGGGGAAGGTCTGCAACGTGACAATGATGATCGGGGTGCGGTCGAGCAACGCCTTGGCGAGTTGCTCGGATTTCACCCCGGCCTTGCTCTCGATCTTCGCCACCACGCCCGTCTTATGCTCAAACTGGTAGATCGTCTCCTGGAGCTGGGCATCAAGCACAGTACGGTCGGTGACGACGATCACAGAATCGAAGATTTTGGTGTCTTGATCATTGTGCAGGCTGGCCAGGCGGTGGGCCAACCAGGCAATCGAGTTGGACTTGCCCGATCCCGCCGAGTGCTGGATGAGGTAACTCTGGCCCGGCCCTTCGGCCCGCGCCGCGCCCACCATCGCCCGCACCGCATCCCACTGGTGGTAGCGTGGGAAGATGATTGACTGGACTGCTTTCTTTTCGACGTGGGCGAAGTTGGCCAGGATGTCGAGTACACTTGTCCGTTCCAGCACGCGCTCCCAGAGATAGGCAGTGCGGTAGCCATCGGGATTGGGCGGGTTGCCCGCGCCGCCGTCGTTGCCCAGGTTGAAGGGCAAAAAGCGCGTGGCCTTGCCCTCCAGCCGGGTGGTCATCCAGACTTCATCGGTGCTGATGGCGAAGTGAACCAGGGCGCGGCGACTTCCCTGGAGCAGCGGCTCATCGCGGTTGGTCGCCGGGTCGCGTGGCGGACGGTCGTGGCAGTACTGGGTGATAGCATCACGCACGCTCTGGGTGAAGTCAGTCTTCAGCTCGGCGGTGGCGACGGGGATGCCGTTGACGAAGAACGCAAGGTCGAGGGAGTCCTTGGCCGCATTGAGGCTGTAGCGAAGCTGGCGCACCACCCGGCAACGCACCTGCGCATGACGAGCGAGAGTCGTCGGGTTGCGGCCCTGAGCCGGTTGGAACTGGCACATGTCGAAGCGGGCATGAACGTGCTTGAATCCGCGCCGCAGCACCGCCAGGGCACCATCCTTGTCCAGCATCTCGGCCAGCCGCTTCAACACAACCGTGCTCGTATCGCCGTTGTGCAGGCGACCCAGCTTGGCCTGTTCGGTCGGCTGGGTATCTTCCAGCCAGCCCAGCACATCCTCGGAGTAGAGGGCCAACTCACGGTCGTAGCCGTCGCTTGTCCCTTCCAACCAGCCGTTGGCGGTCAGGTGGGCCACGACCTCGTTCTCGAAGGTGTGCTCGCGGTGTTTGGTCATGGTGTACCCTTTGATGCTACGGCGGAGACGACAACGAAAGGTGAGCGCCCTTGCCGCGTACTCCCGCACGTCATGGCTACCCTTTGTACTCTCGCGCATGGTATGATTCGCGTGTGCTGTCGAGCTACGTCACTGAAATGGAGGCCCGCCGATGACCGATTCCCCCGAAGTGCTGACCCTTGACGAGGTTGCTACCTATTTGCGACTGCCCAAAGAGATGGTGGTGCGGCAGGTTATCCAGGGTCAACTCCCTGGGCGTCAGATTGAAGATACCTGGCGCTTCCTCAAAGCGGCGATTGATGATTGGCTGCGGAGCCACGATAGTCGCATGTTGCTCATCCAACAGGCGGGCACCTTAGCGCACGATGCAACCTTGCCAGCTTTACGCGATGCGATTTATGCGGCCCGCAACCGGCCAGAGGTCGCAGAAGCGCAAGGATTGTAATGCACCTGCTCGATACCGACACCTTAACCCACCTCTACGCAGGGCACCCCCAGGTGGTTGCCCACATGCGTGCCCTCGATGATCCGGTAGTTGGGACGACGATCATCACAAAGAGCGAATTGTTACGAGGCCGGATCGATTTCCTGCTGAAAGCGGCGACCAGTGCGGAACTGCTACGCGCTCAACAGTGGTTCACCCGGACGGAGGAGTTGCTTGCACAAATTCTGGTGGTTCCGTTCGATGTACACGCGGCAGCTCTGTTTGACCAGTTACGCACCACCAAAGCCTATCGCAAGCTTGGGCGGGCGGATCTCTTGATTGCAAGCATTGTTATGGCGAACCGGGCCACCCTCGTTACCCGCAATGTGCGCCATTTTCATCCAATCCACAACTTAACGGTCGTGAATTGGGTTGATTAAGGTCGCGCTGCTCGTTACAGAAATAGCCCGTAAAGCCCAAGAGCTTTAGCCTTGGGATATAAGGGCTTCACCCGCTTGAGCGGCTTTAGCCCTCTGATACGGCGTCCTAATGCGGTAAACAGATTGCAGTAGCATGGGTTTTCTGGTATAATGTAGCCATGACACGAACGATCCAGACCACCTATCGCTATCGCCTCAACCCCACGGTTGCGCAAGAAACCGTGCTCAACCAGTTCGCGGGGGCGAGGCGATTCGTGTGGAATTGGGCCTTGGATCGCAAAAAGACTCACTACCAGCAGACGGGCGGGACATTGGGGTTTGCGGCGCTCTCTGCGGAGCTGACGGCGCTGAAACAGCAGCCGGAAACGTCCTGGCTGCGCGAGATGGATTCGCAATCGTTGCAGCAGGCACTTCGGGATCTCGATAGCGCGTACCAGCATTTCTTTCGTCGGGTGAAGCGAGGCGAGAAGCGAAAGGGCTTCCCTCGCTTCAAATCGCGGAAGACCGACACGCCGCGCTTTCGCATCCCGCAGCGGGTGGTGTTGCACGCCGAGGCGGTGTCGGTGCCGAAGATCGGCATGATCCGTGCCGTCATCCATCGCCCGCTGGAGGGCGTCACCAAGGGCGCGACGTTCAAGCGGGAGCCGGACGGCCACTGGTTCGTGAGCCTCGTCACCGAACAGCAGGCCGCCCCACGCACGGAGCGCCCGGTACAGACTCACGTCGGCGTGGATGTGGGGTTGAAGTCGCTGGCGGTATACTCGACCGGAGAGACGATTGCGAACCCGCGCTGGTATCGCACGCAGAGCCGAAAGCTGCGCCGCGCACAGCAGGCGCTCAGTCGGAAGGTGCGGGGCAGTCACAACCGG
>CAIXLU010000457.1 GCA_903920315.1 uncultured Oscillochloris sp. | reverse complement strand
TGTGTCGGGATTCACCGCGCTCACCGAGAAACTGGCTGCCAGCGGGCCGGGTGGCCCCGAGGAGCTGACTTTTATCCTCAACTGCTATTTCAGCAGTATGATCGGCATTCTTGATCACGAGGGCGGCGAGGTCGTACAGTTCAGCGGCGACTCGCTGATCGCGACGTTTCCCGTTGGGGGACAGGAGGTATTGTCGGTAGCGGTACGCCGGGCGTGGCAGGCGGCCACACGTATGCAGGCGGCGATGGACGAGTTTGCTACGACGGCGACCAGCGCCGGTCCGGTGGCTCTGGGCATGAAGATTGCGATTGGTGCTGGCGAGGTGACGGATCTCTCGGTGGGTGGTACCGAGGATCGCTGGCAGTACATGATTGCTGGCGATCCGCTGGGCCAGGTGGCAGAGGCTGAACACCACGCCCGACGCGGCGAGATTCTGCTGAGCCCGGAGGCCCAGGCGCTCTGGACAGATGCGCCGCTTGACCCATCACCCCTTGCCCGCCTGCTCTGGCCGACTGCCAACGTTGATCTGATTGCCGCCCTCTGCACTCATATCCCAGCCGCAATCACACACCGCCTGCTGGCGGGTCAGGCCGACTGGCTTTCTGAGTTACGCCGGATGAGCGTCCTCTTCCTCGGCATCGGCGGGCTGAGTATCGGCGGCCCGGATTCCCTTGCTTTCGCTCAGCGCTGTATGATCGCGCTTCAGAAGACGGTCAACCACTACGAGGGCAGCATCAACAAGCTGCTGGTTGACGACAAGGGCATGATCGGGATCGTGCTGTTTGGTGCGCCGCCTCTGGCCCATATTGACGACCCGCTGCGAGCTGTGCTGTGCGCCGCCGACATCCACCGCACCGGCGCGAGTCTTGGCCTAGAGATCGCTATTGGGGCTACCACGGGCCAAGTCTTTGCGGGCGCGGTCGGCAGCTCTACCCGGCGCGAGTACACCGTGATCGGCGATGTGGTTAACCTCGCAGCGCGCCTAATGCAGCGATTCGGCCCCGGCCAAACCACGGCTGATCACGCCACCTATTATGCCACTCGTAGTGAACTGGAGTGGCTACCCCTCCCGCCGCAGATTGTCAAGGGGCGCGTGGCAAGCGTGCGCGTCTACCAGCCGCAGGGGGCGCGTCAGGATCGCCAGCCAGTCGGTGAGCGACAGGAGATCGTGGGCCGAGTACGCGAGATCGCCCTGCTGTCGCGCCTATTTGGTGAGAGTGTCGCTGGCACGGCCCGCGTCGCCGTGATCGTGGGACAGTCCGGCATCGGCAAGTCACGGCTGATTCAGGAATTTGCCGGACAGATCCGCACCAGTGGACTGGTCGGATTGATAGGCAGCGGCCAAGCAATCCGGCATCAGGCCACCTACCAAGCCTGGCGCGAGATCTTCGAGTCGTACTTTAGCCTTGAGGGTCTAAGTGACCCCGAGGCTCGGCGCAGGATGGTGCGCGAGCGCCTAGCCCACGTGGCCCCAGCAGCGTTCGCCGACGTAAGCGATGAGGGTTCGGGGTTCGTGTCGGCCCTGGCGGATCGCGCTCCGCTGCTGAATGACATCCTTGATCTGGATCTGCCCGAGACGGAGCTAACCACCAGCCTGGAACCGAAGCTGCGTCAGGCCAGCTTGGCAGCGCTGCTGATCGAGTTGCTCGAACGCTGGGCACGTGAGCGTCCGCTTATCCTGGTGATCGAAGACGCCCATTGGCTCGACTCTCTGGCCTGGGATCTGGCGCTCCAGGTGACGCGCAGCCTGATCGATCTGCCGCTGATGCTGGTGATCTCCCTGTGGCCACTCGACGATGCAACGTCTGACCATCCCCTGTCGGCACTGGTCGCGCTCCCCCAGAGTACGACGATCACCATGACCCCGCTCAGCGCAGCGGAGACGCTTACTCTCGCTTCGGCACACTTGAAGGGGGCCACGCTCTCCCCGGCCCTCGCCGCGATCTTTGAGCGGCAGGCCAGCGGGAATCCGTTTGTGATCGAGGAAATGGCTGTAAGCCTGCATGAAACCGGCGCGGTGCAGATCACCGACGGGCACTGCGAGATTGCCGGTCGGCCCGAGGATATGCATTTGCCCGACACCGTGCAGGGGCTGGTGCTGAGTCGCATTGACCGGCTGCCCGCTGAACAGCAACTGGTGATCAAGGTGGCAGCGGTGATTGGGCGAATCTTCGGCTACCCGGTGCTGCGCGATGTTTACCCGCATGATCTTCCC
Source organism: uncultured Oscillochloris sp. (assembly GCA_903920315.1). Taxonomy (GTDB): domain Bacteria; phylum Chloroflexota; class Chloroflexia; order Chloroflexales; family Chloroflexaceae; genus Oscillochloris. Next base: position 2,154 of record CAIXLU010000457.1, on the reverse strand, counting down.
AGCGTGGCGCTCCAGGCATGCATCAGCGGACTCACCCAGCGCGAGTTGCTCCAGCCCATTGCGGAAGTGAAGACTCTCGATAGCCATACCTTCCGACAAACGATTGTACACGATGTCACCTACAGCACCCTCTTGCACGCCCAGCGCCGCGAACTGCACGCCCAAGTGGCCACCTGGTATGAGCGTAACCCGGTTGATTACGAGGACTACACGCCGCTACTGGCCTACCACTGGCGGCTCGCCGGCAATACAGAGCGCGAACTCTACTACACGCAGATCGCGGCACGATCTCTGGTGGCAGGCTACGCCAACCGCGAGGCGCTGATCTATCTGTCCCGCGCTCTGGAGTTGATTGCTGCCCCCCTCCTGCGCTATGAGATGCTCTGGCTCGCTGAGCAGGTTCATGAGCGGCTAGGCGATACCGAATCCCGTAGGCGCTGCCTTAGCGAACTCCAGGCCATTGTCGAGACCACGGCCAACCCTGAGCTTATGGCGCAGACGGAGAATGCATGGGCGGCTTACTATCGCGATACGAGCGCCTATAGCGAGGCGATAGCCTCGTTGCGCCGCGCCATCGCTCTGGCACACGGCGCACATAACCGCGAGCGGGAAGCGCGCAGTCTGACGATCTGGGGCCAAGTGATGGAATACCAGGGGGCCTTTGAGGAGGCACGGGCATCTTTCGAGCAGGCGCTGACGATCTACCGCCAGGTGGGTTATCTACGCGGCGAGGCCAATAACCTGAGCAACCTGGGCAACGTCCTGCGTTACATCGGCGGGTACCGCGCCGCTCAGGAATACTTCCTCCAGGCCCTGGCGATCCGCGAAGCAATCGGCGACCGTGCTGGCGAGGCGGTCAGCCGCAACAACCTGAGCCAGATCGCGATCTTCCTCGGCGAGATGGAGTCAGCCAGCACCTATCAGCAGCAAGCTCTCGACCTTGCCAGGGCCATCGGCGACCGCAGCGGTGAGGCGCTCATGCTTGGCACCCTTGGCGATATTCACCTTATTCTCGGCGACTATGCCGCCGCCAGGGTGGACTTCGAGCAGTCCGTACGGCTCTGTCAGGCGATGGGTGAGCGGCGACGCGAGGCCAGCGGACTCAATCAACTCGGCATGGTCTGGCGCGATGTGGGCAACCGCGAGCGGGCGCAGCACTGCTTTGAGCAGGCTCTGGCTATTCAGCAAGCAATCGGCGATCAGAGTCAAGCCGCCTACACCTGCCTAAACTTGGGCTACGTGCTGCTCCCCGATGTTGCTGCGGCCCGGCCCTTCTATACGCAGGCACTCTCCCTGGCTCGCACAACAGGCAGCCGTGACGCCGAGGCTTACGCGATGGGCTACATGGCATCGCTTGAGGAATTGCTCGGCGCATGGGATGCGGCGGAGGTCGGCTATCGGGGATCTCTCGCGATCTGGGAGGAGCTTGGAGCCAGCCATGCCACCATCGAGTGTCGTGCGGGTCTGGCTCGTGTCGCTCTCGCCGGTGGGCAGATTGCCGTCGCCCGAGATATTGCCACCATCTGCGCCGCTTTTCTTGATGCGCAGGGACCCGACGGCATGGAGTTCCCGCTTCAGGTCTACCTCACATGTTACGATGTGCTGCGAGCCGCCGAGGAGCCAGGGGCAGATCATCTGCTCGCCGCAGCCCACGCGCTGATCATGCATCGCGCCGATCTGATCCACGATCCGCAGATGCGCGAGGGGCTGCTGAACCGATCACCTGAGAGCCGCCGTATTCTGGCTGAGTTCAGGTAGGTGAAGGCATTGCTGCTCACGTCATCCCCACGGTTGACGCAAAGGTGCAAAGGCGCAAAGGCGTAAAGGCGTAAAGGCGTAAAGGCGTAAAGGCGTAAAGGCGTAAAGGCCGTAGAATAGCGTCTTCGCGTCATCCCCACGGTTGACGCAAAGGCGCAAAGGCGCAAAGGCCGTAGAATAGCGTCTTCGCGTCTTCGCGTCTTCGCGTCTTCGCGTCTTCGCGTCTTTGCGTCAACCGTCTTCGCGTCAACCGTGGGGATGACGCAAAAGACGTTCATGCGCGGGGCGCACACCGCCGCGATGAAAATGGGGCTGTAGGGGCGCGTCGCGACGCGCCCCTACCCGACACCCGCCCATTTTCACATCAGTTAAAGGTACTATGTCAACATCAACACG
>CAIXLU010000456.1 GCA_903920315.1 uncultured Oscillochloris sp. | reverse complement strand
CCGCGCATAAATCGCAACGCGGGTTGGTGCCGTCGCGGTGAGTTCATCTTCCGTAATGATGATTGTGCCCGTAGGAAGCTGGTGCCCGCGAATGGTGCCCGCCTTAAACCAGCGCCATGCGGTTTCGTAGCGAACACCAACCTTTTGTGCGTACTCGCTGAGTTTCATGACACAATTGTACCATAAAAAGCTACAAAACGCTACAAAACGCTATATTTCTTATGAACGCAAACGATACCGACTTCCTGTAAGACCCTCGGCTGTACCCCTTATATGTCACACATCCACTAACCGATAACCGATAGTTGGGCATCAGTCGCTCCTTTCATCGGGTGGTGTGCGCGAATCGCATGGACGGCGGAGGTGAAAATAGCCGATACATGTGCATACGTCCAAGCATAGCATGGATATGCGATGGTCACTCATAGATGGATTGCTCGTGTACTGCTGCGGTCGATCTGAACTGCGGTTCTGCCATCGCTGGGGCGTACCACGACCCAGCGGGAAGAATTTGTCGTTCAGATCGGCTGCGGCAGTGGAAGACGAGACTTCTTGGGCTGGTATACATCGGTATACATAGGCGGTATACTTGGCATCAGAAGCGTCATGCGACGCTCCTATTGCTTCTACAGCACCGTTGCCCAGTGAGGTCGTCATGCTCGCGCCGTTGGACACGCTCGCCCATCATTACACTATTGTCCGACTCCTTGGCCAGGGTGGCTTCGGCGCGGTCTACCTGGCTCGCGATGGTCGGCTGCGCCGCGAGGTGGCGATTAAGCAGACGCGCTCCCCCGATGACCCGCGTGTGGTCGCGCAGCGTGATTCTGAGGCGGAGTTGCTGGCGAATGTCGATCACCCGGCCCTGCCACGGGTCTACCATTCGTTTGTGGAGGATGGCTACCACTATCTCGTGATGCAGTACATCCCCGGCGAACACCTGGGTGAGTATCTGTCGCGCCACCCTGGTGGGCGTCTCGATCCGGACGCGGCGCTCCGCCTGCTTCGGCCCCTGCTTGATGCGCTGGCCTATCTGCACGCGCAGAACCCGCCGATTGTGCATCGCGACCTCACGCCGGGGAATGTGCGGCTCACACCGGGGGGGCAGGTTTATCTGGTTGATTTTGGCATTGCTAAGGCGTATCGGCCCGATACGCGCACCGATACGTTCGCACGGGCGGTTACGGCGGGCTTTTCCTCCTTTGAGCAGTATGGCGGGGGAACCACCGATGCCCGCTCCGATCTCTATAGCTTTGGTGCGCTGCTGTATTGGATGCTTACCGGAGTTATCCCGCCGGATGCCCCCCAGCGCGTGAAGTCCGATCCGCTCATCCCGGTCGCTCAGATCACGAGCGCGGTTCCTCCACCGCTCGCGGCGACCATTCAGCGTCTGCTCGCAGTCTGGCCCGACGACCGCTACGCGGATGTTGCGGAGCTACGTGCGGATCTGTTCCCTGACGAGGCGCCCCTGTCCCCGCCTGATGAACCCACCTCTGTACAAGCGTTGGGGGTGAGTTCGATCCACGAGGCTCCCATCGCTTTTGCGCTCCCGACCGTCGCCCCCGTGCGACCTCCGCTGGATCGCGACGCGCTCCTCGCTCGTCTTCAGCCGGATGTCATCGTGCGTGGCCCGATGTTTCACGAGCGCGTCCAACTGATTGAGCTGAAGCAGGTCGGCACCCTCTACCGCCTGCGTGGCGAAGGTCTGGAGTCGGGCATTGTTCACCGGCCTATGCTGCGTGAGGAACAACTCCGTGACCTGATCGTAGAGGAGACGGGTCGCTTCGATGGTGATCCGCTGCGATTCCGCCTGGGTGTTGAGGCGCTGCGATTGGGCATTGCCTACGAGTACGACCGCTTTTTCTCGCTCTCGATTGCCCGCGTTGACCCGCTGCCGCACCAGCTTGAGGCGGTCTACGAACACTTTCTTACGCAGCCACGCATCCGCTTCCTGCTCGCCGATGATCCGGGTGCGGGCAAGACGATTATGGCCGGTCTGTTGATTAAGGAGCTGAAGATTCGTCGGCTGGCCCAGCGCATCCTCATCGTTACGCCCGCTAATCTCACCTTCCAGTGGCAGCGGGAGTTGAAGGATAAGTTCCGCGAGCAGTTTGAGGTGGTGCGCGGCGATGTGCTACGCCAGACCTACGGCTCGAACCCGTGGCAGGAGAGGAATCAGGTCATCACGTCAATCTCCTGGGTCTCGCGTATGGACGACGCCCGCCAGAGTCTGCTGCGGGCGCAGTGGGATCTGGTGATTGTTGATGAGGCGCATAAGATGAGCGCCTACAGCGATGACCATAAGACTCTCGCCTACCAGCTTGGGGAAGAACTTTCGCGACTGACTGATCATCTTTTGCTCATGACCGCAACCCCGCATAAGGGCGATGCGGAAAACTTCTGCCGCTTCCTGCGCTTGCTCGACGCCGATGTCTATGGCGATGTGAGCAGCTTGGAGGAGGCGGTTCGCCGCCAGCAGGCCCCCTTCTACCTGCGCCGAGTCAAGGAGGCGATGGTCACGTTCCCCGACCCCGTGACCGGCCAGGTGCGGCGGCTCTTTACCAAGCGGCAAGTGCAGACGATTGAGTTCACCCTTGATGCGGACGAGTGGGATTTCTACGATGCGCTGACCCGCTATGTTGAGGAACAATCGGTGCAGGCAGCCGCCGAGCCGTCGGCCCTGGGCCGGGCGGTGGGCTTCACGATGGCCATGCTCCAGCGACGGTTTGCCTCCAGTATGTATGCGGTGCGCCGCAGCCTGGAACGGATGAAAGAGCGCCGCGAGAAGATCCTGGCCGACCCTGAGGCGCATCGGCGCGAACAGATCAACCGGCGCGTGCCCGATACCTTCGACGAACTGCCCGATGAGGAGCAGCAGGCGATCATTGATGAACTGGAGCAAGCCGTTGCGTCGGTTGACCCGGCAGCGCTCCAGCGCGAGATCGGGCAACTCGGTCGGCTGATTGTCCAGGCACGGGGACTGGAGCAGCGCGAGATCGAGTCGAAGCTGGTCAAGCTGCGCGAGGTGCTGGTGTCTCAGGGGATTTTCTCTGACCCGACGATGAAACTGCTGCTCTTCACCGAGCATCGCGAAACCCTCGATTACCTGGTCGAGAAGCTGGGCGCGTGGGGTCTGACCGTCACCCAGATCTCTGGCGGCATGAAGATTGGCGACCGCGATACACCTGGGACACGCATCTATGCCGAGCGCGCCTTTAAGGAGCAGTGCCAGGTATTGGTGGCGACCGAGGCCGCCGGTGAGGGCATCAACTTGCAGTTCTGCTGGCTGATGATCAACTACGACATTCCGTGGAACCCGGTGCGGCTGGAGCAGCGCATGGGACGCATCCACCGCTACGGACAGGAGAAGGATTGTCTGATCTTCAACTTTGTGGCCACGAATACTGCCGAAGGCCGGGTGCTGTTTAAGCTTTTCGAGCGCATCCGTGAGATTGAGCGCGACCTCGATCCCAATGGCACGGGCACGGTCTTCAACGTCCTCGGCGACATCTTTCCGGCGAACCAGCTTGAGCGCATGCTGCGCGATATGTACGCGCATAACCTCACCGAGGAGGTGATCACGAGCCGGATCGTGGAGCAGGTGGATCGCGAGCGATTCGAGCGGATTACCTATTCGGCCCTGGAGGGGCTGGCCAAGCGTGACCTGAACTTGGCCGGGCTGCTCAGCGCGTCCGCAGAGGCGAAGGAGCGCCGTCTGGTGCCCGACGTGGTGCGCGACTTCTTCCTCCAGGCGGCGCCGGTGGTGGGCTTACCCGTGCGCAGTGTCGGTCGGGTTGGACGGACGAGTACGGCCCCGCTCACCAGCGAACGCAAGACACCCTATCGGGTGGGCCGCATCCCGCCTTCGATGACAACCCAGGGCGAGCGCCATGAGTCCCGCTTCGGGCGGCTCGGCCAGGAGTACGGGCCAATCACCTTTGACCAGGCCCAGCTCAAGGCCGATCCTACCCTGGAGTGGGTAACGCCGGGTCACCCGCTGTTTGAGGCGCTCCGCGAGGATGTACTCGACCAGGCCCAGGCTGATTTCCGGCGCGGCGCGATCTTCTTTGAACTCCAGCGCAGCATGCCCGCCCGCCTTGACCTCTTTGCGGCGACGATGAGCGACGGGCGCAAGCATGTGCTTGAACGGCGGATTATGGTAGTTGAGACGCGCCTGGACGGCACCCAGATCGTGCGCCAGCCGACGCTCTTTCTTGACCTCGTGCCTGCGCCTGAGGGCACCGCCGCGCCCACGGGCGTGGGTCTGCCTGATACCGATAGCGCCGTGCAGGTGCTGACCGATCAGGATTTTCAGGTGCTTCTGGGCGATCTCCAGGCCACCCGCGCACATGAGATTGACCGGGTTGCGGAGCATACGGCGATCAGTCTGAACGCGCTCATCCACCGCCAGAGCATGCGGATGGCGGAACTCTTCGCGCAGCAAGATGCCATCACCGAAAACCCCCTTGTGGCGGCGAACCTCAAGCAGACCTCGGATCGGCTAGAGTTGTTGAACACGCGCCTGGAGCGTCGTCAGGCCGAACTGGCCCAGGAGCGTTACGTCACCATCAGTCAGGTGCGCCATCTGGCCCAGGCATGGGTGCTGCCCCACCCCGAGCGTGCTTCGGTTCTGCTGGCCCCGCTGGTCAGCGATGTGGATGTGGAACGGGTCGCGGTGCGTGAGGTGACTCGCACGCTCACGGCAGCGGGCTGGAATGTCGAGAGTGTCGAGACCCAGAATCGCGGCTTTGATCTGATCGCCCGTCTGCGCGAACCCCATCCGCCGAATGCCGCCCGCGCCGTGCGCTATATCGAAGTGAAAGGCCGCAGCGCCCTGGGCGATGTGGCCCTGACCAATAATGAGTACAAAACCGCTGAGCGACTTGGCGAGGACTACTGGCTCTATGTGGTCTACCACTG
>CAIXLU010000455.1 GCA_903920315.1 uncultured Oscillochloris sp. | reverse complement strand
CCCTCATCCCTCATCCCTCATCCCTCATCCCTCATCCCTCATCCCTCATCCCTCATCCCTCATCCCTCCCGCGAATCGAAGCTATCGAGTACTTCCTGCACCGGGTTAAAGTTCAGCTTCGCATAGCGCCCCAGACCCTCGCGGCCTTCGCGGGACAGGATGTGCTGCGCGGCCGCCTTCAGCGCACGAACCGCCGACGCTCCTGCCGGTAGCTGTCCGCGCAACCCGGCAACCGCTCCCAATCGTACCAACTCGGCCCCGAACCGTGCGCTCGCCAGCACTGATGCGGCCGCCACCGCCACGCTCGCCGCCTCTGCGTGATGCATCTGCTCGGGCTGCGGCAGCCCGGCGGCGGCAAAAGATCGCTCAAGCCGATCCGCCCGCTGGGCGAACTGGTCGCATACAATCCGCTCGCAGCTCGTAGACTCCCGCACAGGGGTCGCCGTCTCTGCGTATAACTCGGCGAGCAGCAGATTAACATTGCCCAGCCCAGCATAACGCCGGTTGTACACCTCCGGGTCAAGTACCGTCACCCGTCGCGAAGACTCCGGCACCACGCGCTCAACCAAGGCGGCAATCTGCGGCAACGATGCACCATCCAACTCTTTGCTATCACGCACGCCGCCGCGCTGGAGGGCCACAAGCGTCTGCGAATCAACATAGACAGCGGCTACAACCAACGGGCCGTACCAGTCACCCTTGCCCGACTCATCCATCCCAACATGGGCACCCGTAATCAGCGCAGAGGCGGCCTTGGTCGCACGTGGTGTGACAGACCCTCCCGCGCCATCTGAAGGCTGAGGTGCCGTCATCTGCGACAGCCCCCAGCGTAGCGACGATTCTGCCCCGCCGATCACACAGCGACCGCGCTGTGGGTAAAAGTCCAGTGTCGCATTCTGCGCACCGTCGGACACAATCAACTGCGTGCCGTGGGGGATGTGCTTACCTGAGATCCACTTCCAGCCGGCAGCCTCAATCTTACGCACAAGCGCAGTCAAACGTGGGTCGTCCATGTGTATCAAAGCTCCTATAGCAACCCTCTTGGATCCGTGAAGTGAGGAGTCAAGGCTTTAGCCGGCTGAAGCCTTGACTCCTCTTCACGACTCTAGGAGGATTGCTATATTCGCACTACCGCAAAAGGCACGCTGTCATCCCAATCGCCCGACCCGTAAACGGGCGGGCTGATTCTACGAAGCCCGCTGAAGCGGACTCATACAGCCCGCTTCAGCGGGCTTCGTAGATTGTAGCCGAGGGCTTCAGCCCGACGGCGGGCGGTGCTGGACAGTGTTACTTTTGCGGTAGCGCCTATATTCCATATTTCCAGAAATTATGATCTTTGCTTCACCGCATCTTAGCATAGAACATTGGAGAACTGTTGTTGTGTTCCTTGTGCGCTCATGGCCGGTGCCGCGTGTGCGTCGTTCGATCCCCAAGCGGCTGAAGTTGCTACGACGAAGGGTAAACCTGAAACCTGGCACGAAACTTTATCTCGTACGAAAAAGACTTCTGTCAGGAAATCATAACAAAGAGTTAACTCTTCTCCACTCAATCAGGGCCTTTTTTTGTTACATCTTTCGACGCCTACGTTAGAATGACTTGTAATCATATCCGGTAGATATAAATTGACATAATTACTTCTGCCGCCCCTGAATATGCGGCACTTTGGCGTGGGGCAGCACGCTGAGGTACTTGGTCATGGGCTGCCACGAGATCCACAATAGGCTTACTCCGAGAAGGGAGTAGGCGCTTCAAGGAGAGAAGAGTGAGACGCTCGCTACTCGTCCCTGGATTCGTCGGATTGCTGTTCGTTATCTTGGCTACTGCCTGTGGGAAAACACCCGCCGCAGTGCCGACGCCCAAACCTGCGGCAGTAGCCACCATCGCGCCCGTCGCCACCGTAGCGGCCACTGTGGCGGCAACCACCGCCCCGGCCACCACCGCCCCGACCACCGCTGCTACCGATGCCCCGACCGTTGCTGCTACCGTGGCGGCCACCACCGGTACGACGACCATTACCGGTACGACGACCATCACTGGTACGACGACCATCACCGGTACCACGATCACCACCGGTACCACGACCACCACCGGTACCACGACCACCGCACCGGCTGGTGAGGTTCTGAAGGCTCCTGCCGGTCCGTTTGTCTCTGCTGACACGCCCGAGCGCGCCGGCAAGTACATCATCGGCTGGCTCGGCAACTGCAACGACTGCCACTCCCCCGGTTGGGGAACCCGCCCTTACGAGGGCCGCATTCCGCTTGAGAACTGGGTCATGGGTGGTGAGAAGAACGTGGCTGCCGCCGGCGTGACCTTCTCGGCCAACCTGCGCCTCGTACCTGGCAAGATGACTCTGAAGGAGTT
>CAIXLU010000454.1 GCA_903920315.1 uncultured Oscillochloris sp. | reverse complement strand
CATGATCCGTCACGAGATCCAGCGTCAGCGCGAACATGGCGACGGGCGGATCATTTTTAAGATGAACGCCCTGGTTGATCACCAGTTTATTGATTTGCTCTACGAGGCATCGCAGGCAGGTGTGCGGATTGACCTGATCGTGCGCGGGATGTGTTCGCTGCGTCCTGGCGTGCCCGGTCTGAGCGAACATATTCAGGTGCGCAGTATTATTGGGCCGTTCCTGGAACACAGCCGGATTTACTACTTCGCCAATGGCGGCACGCCCATCCTCTACCTCGGCAGCGCCGATATTATGGATCGCAATCTGGATCGTCGGGTCGAGGAACTCTACCCGCTCGAAGATCCGGCCCTGATCACGTTTGTCTGCGACAAGCTGCTGGGCACCTATTTGGGCGATAATGTGCGTTCCCATATTCTCCAGCCCGATGGCACCTACATCCGCCTGACGCCGGACGGTAGCCCCCGGGTGGACAGCCAGATACCTGAGAAGATGATACCCGCATGATGGGGGAACAGAGCGACAAGGCCAACGGTTCACGTTATGCGCAGATCAATGTGTGTGTTTCTGTTCATCGCCCTAGCGGTTGTATTTTTTGCGCCTGGGAAGGCCAGCGCCCAGACTGGCGAGTGGCGCGAGCGGAATACAACAGCCTTCACGATCGTGTATGTTGTGGGTGGCGAGGCCGAGGCTGAACGCTACGCCGGTTTCGTTGATACGATCTACGACGAGGTATCCACCAGTTTCGGCTACCGTCCGCCACCGCCGCTCAGCCTGCGCCTCTTCCCCACCAGCGCGGACTACTATCAGGTCAACCCCGCCGCACGCAATGTACCTGGCATCGTGGCCCACGCCGACTTCCGGCGGCACGAACTGGTGGTGATTGTCGAGCGCACCCAGCAGCAGAGCGAGGAAGAAGTACACAACAACGTGCGCCACGAGCTCACACATATCATCGCTGCCGATATGAGCGAGAACCGCCTGAACACTGGGTTTCAGGAGGGGGTGGCGCAGTATATGGAACACACAGCTCTCGATCTTGACTCAAAAATCGCCGCCCTGCGTCTCGCCGCCGACCAGGGCCGACTAATGCCCTGGAGTGCGCTTGATGATCGTGACGCGATTTATGGCGATCCCGATGTCGGCTACCCGCAGAGCCTCTCAATAGTAGCTTTCCTGATTGATCGGGACGGATTCGCCAAGCTACGGGAGTTCCTGACGATCAGCGCACGCAGTTCGGGCTACCGCTCGGCACTTGAGCGAGCCTACGGTGCCTCCGTCACCGACCTGGAGACAGCGTGGCAGAAATGGCTTCCCGGCTATATGGCTGGCGGCTACAAGAATAACGCGCTCGATAGCTATGATCTTTCCTTCGCACGCGGGCTGCTGGAGCAGGGCAACTATCCCGCCGCCGTCTCCGAGCTTGAACAGGCCAGCACGTGGATCACGAAGCACGCCGACACCCAGCCAGCCGAGGTAGCCGCGCAGGTCAGCCAGCTCAAGTCCCACGCCGAGGCAGGGGTGCGCGCTACCCAGATTGCCGAAAGTGCGCGCAAAGCTCTGGAGAAGGGCAATTACGAAGAGGCCCAGCGGCAGATTGACGAGTCCCGCCGGATCTTCACAGGCATCGGCGACAGACGCCAGGATGCGGCGCTGGATGTGTATGCGCAGCGGGTGATACGTGGGATCGCAGCCAGCACGCAACTTGATCGCGCTAACGAGCTTGTTGGCGGGCTACGCTTCACCCAGGCCCGCGAAGCCGTCAACGTGGCGACCCACGAGTTTGCCGCCCTGGGCGACACGCTGCGCCTGGAAAACGCCCTTGCCCTGCGCAGCACCCTCGACCGCTACCAGCGCCTCACCGGAGCCATTCTCATGGTTGTCGGCGTGGCAGGCGTCCTGCTCAACCTGATCGGGCGCAGGTTCCAGCGGCCCGCCGAGATTTGGTGAGGGGGCCGCAGGATCCAGAAACTTTAATAATGTTGCTAAAAATACCAGCAAAGCTGGTATTTTTAGCAACATTATTAAAGTTTCTCGCGTGTAGTGCTACACCCGTACCAGATCAGCGGGGACAGGGAAGTTCTGGCAGAGCGCGCCAACCTCGGCGGCGATACGGGCCTGGCGCTCGGTGTCGTCGGGGTGCTGGAGGACATCAACGATCCACGCGGCGATCTGAGCCATCTCGGACTCGGCCATGCCACGGGTCGTGACCGCCGGCGTGCCGATACGGATACCGCTGGTGCGGACGGGAGGCTGCGGGTCGTCGGGGATGACGTTCTTATTCACCGTGATCGCGGCGCGGTCGAGAGCCTTCTGGGCCTGGGCACCCGTAACCCCCAGGTCAGTCAGGTTGGCCAACATCAGGTGGTTGTCGGTACCGCCACTGATCAGGGTCACGCCGCGCTCAGTTAGGCCAGCAGCCAGAGCCTTGGCATTGCGGCGAATCTGGGCGGCGTAGCTCTTAAACTCGGGGCGCAGAGCTTCGCCGAAGGCCACTGCCTTGCCCGCGATCACGTGCATGAGCGGGCCGCCCTGGTTGCCGGGGAAGACGCTACTGTTGATCTGCTTGGCGTATGGCTCGTCCATCATGATCAGACCACCACGCGGGCCACGCAGAGTCTTGTGGGTGGTAGTGGTGACGATATGGGCGTAACCAACCGGGCTGGGGTGTTCGCCTGCGGCTACCAACCCGGCAATGTGGGCGATGTCGGCCATGAGCAGGGCACCCACCTCATCGGCGATCTGGCGCATGCGGGCGAAGTCAATAATTCGCGGGTAGGCGCTGGCCCCCGAGGTGATCAGCTTGGGACGAGCCGTGCGAGCCTTCTGGGCCAGGTCGTCGTAGTCAATCTGGCCGGTGGCCATATCAACACCATAAAACTGGATGTTGTACCATTTGCCACTAAAGTTCACTGGACTGCCGTGGGTGAGATGGCCACCGTGATCGAGGCGCATGCCGAGGATCGTATCACCCGGCTGGAGTAGCGCAGTAAAGACGGCGATATTAGCCTGGGCACCGCTGTGGGGTTGCACATTGGCCGCCTGGGCACCAAAGAGCTTCAGGGCACGATCAATTGCCAACTGCTCGACCACATCAACAAACTCACATCCGCCGTAATAGCGCTTACTCGGCAGACCCTCTGCATACTTGTTGGTTAACACCGAACCTTGGGCTTCCATCACTGCAAGACTGGTGTAATTCTCGCTGGCAATTAGCTCCAGACCTTCGCGCTGGCGCGTGGACTCACTCTCGATCAGCGCAGCGATCTCGGGATCAGATATCCGTAGATTATCAAGCGTCATAGGTTCCTCCTGTGAATTGCAGATTGCAGATTGCAGATTGCAGATTGCAGATTGCAGATTGCAGATTGCAGATTGCAGATTGCAGATTGCAGATTGCAGATTGCAGATTGCAGATTGCAGATTGCAGATTGCAGATTGCAGATTGCAGATT
>CAIXLU010000453.1 GCA_903920315.1 uncultured Oscillochloris sp. | reverse complement strand
TCAGTGATGCGTCGCTCCATGTGGGTCTCCCTGGCCGCAGGGTCGGCTCGCGAGCCGACCCTGCGGCCAGGGAGACCCACATGGAGCGACGCATCACTGAGTTTATTGCCGGCCTACGCGCCGCCGGGGTGCGCGTCAGCCTCGCCGAGAGCGCCGACGCGATGCGTGCCATTGAGCAGGCCGGTATCGCCGATAAGAATTTCTTCCGCATGGCGCTCCAGGCCACCCTGATCAAGGAACGGGGTGACTCAGAGACGTTTCAGGAGCTATTCCCGCTCTACTTTAGCAGCGATGCCCCGCCACCGATGCAGTCGCCCGGCGGCGGTCAGCTCTCGGAGGATGCGCAGCGTCAGCTTGAGCAGATGCTTGAGGAGATGCTGGCCAATTTATCCCCGGAGCAACTCGCGGATCTCTTCCGCTCGATGATCACCGGCCAGCCCATGTCGAACCAGCAGATCCGCGAGATGCTCAGCCAAATCAGCCCGCCGCATATGACGGATCTGCGTTACCAGCAGTGGATGGCTCGTCAGGCCATGCGCGAACTCCAGTTTAGCAAGCTCAACCAGCTTCTGCGCGAGCTGATTGCGAAGCTGCGCGAGGCCGGTATGAGCGATGCGGACATCGCCGCGATTATGCAGGCTGCTCAATCCAATCAGCAGGCCCTTGCCGACCAGATTGGCCAGCAGGTTTCTCGCCAGATGGCCGAAATGGCCCAGGGCCAGGGTACCACTCCGCCCCGTCGCCGTGGCGAGTCGGAGTTACTCGACCAGCCCCTGGAGAACTTGGACGAGACCGACGCCCACGCTATGCGGGCCGTGGTCAACCGTCTCGCTGCCCGCCTGCGCTCACGCATGGCCCTGCGCCAGCGCCGTGGCAAAACCGGCACCCTGGATGCGAAGGCCACCATCCGCACCAACCAGCGCTTCGGCGGCGTGCCGGTATATGTGCGTCACCGCACCCGTCACCTCAAGCCCAAGCTGCTGATTCTCTGTGACCGTAGCGCCTCTACGCAGCATGTGATGAGCTTTATGCTGCTGATGATCTACTCGCTGCACGATCAGGTCAGCCGCACACGCTCCTTCGCCTTCATAGACCACCTGCACGACATGAGCATCTACTTCGCCGAGTCGCGCCCGGAACAGGCGATTGCTCAGGTATTTGAGAATATTCGTCCCACCCGCAGTTACAGCACCGATCTCGGTACCAGCCTGGGCGAATTCACCCGCGACCACCTGGGCCTGGTGGATAGCCGCACCACGGTGATTGTCCTTGGCGACGGGCGCAATAACGAGAACGATCCAAACCTGGCCGCCTTCGACGAGATCCGCCGCCGCGCCCGCAAGGTGATCTGGTTTGCCACCGAAGAACGTTCTATGTGGGGCGTCTACGACCCTGGCTCGCTCAGCAGCGACATCTACAAGTACGCGCCAATGTGCGCCGCGATGCACGAGGTAACGACGCTACGCCAACTGGCCGAAGCCATTGATCAGCTATTCGGGCGAGCGTAGCATCAACCTACCTAACCTTGCCGCTGCCAGTTCGATTAGGTACAATGGCCGCACATGCCGCTCTCTATTAT
>CAIXLU010000452.1 GCA_903920315.1 uncultured Oscillochloris sp. | reverse complement strand
GTCGGCTACTCATTGCCAACACCCTGCCCCATGATTCGCCCCCACAGGATTTACCAACCCTTTTTCTGGCCAGGAACCTGAGCGCCGAAGATGCTGGGCGGCAGCTTGAAGCCGTGGGCCTCAAGGCGCGGGGTGAAGCGCGGGCGCACACCGGATGGGCGCATCTCGCACTGGATTTTGCCCTCGGGCGACTTACCGAGAATCTCCAGCTTGAAGATGTCCTGGAGAACCACCGTCTCACCCTCCATACCCTGCACCTCGGTGATGTAGGTTACCTTACGTTGGCCGTCATCGAGGCGCGATTGCTGGACAATCACATCAATCGCCGCAGCGATCTGGTCACGGATAACCTTCAGGGGCAGATCCATACCGGCCATCATTGACATTGTTTCCATGCGGGCCAGGGCATCGCGAGGGGTATTCGCGTGGAGTGTAGTGAGCGATCCATCGTGGCCGGTATTCATCGCCTGAAGCATATCGAGGGTCTCACCACCACGACACTCGCCGATGACTACACGCTCGGGGCGCATACGCAAGGAGTTTTTTACTAAATCGCGGATGGACACGAGTCCGCTTCCGTCTACCTCAGCAGGCTTTGACTCCAGGCGCACCACATGATCCTGGGCAAGCTGAAGTTCGGCGCTATCCTCAATCGTGACGATCCGTTCGTCCTCGGGGATGAAGTTAGAGAGCACATTCAGCAGCGTCGTCTTGCCGGAGCCGGTGCCGCCGGAGACGACGATATTAAGCCGACTGATCACGCAGGCGCGCAGGAACTCGCCCATCTCAGGACTCATCGAGCCAAAGCGGATGAGATCGTCAATCTTGAGCTTGTTCTTTGAGAACTTACGAATAGTGACCGTGGAGCCATCAATAGCGCAGGGCGGAATAATCGCGTTAACGCGAGAGCCATCGGGGAGACGGGCATCAACCATGGGCCACTTACGATCAACGCGACGACCGAGGGGGCGGATGATCCGGTCAATCACCTTAAGTACGTGATCATCACCGGCAAAACGCACGGGGGTGAGGCGCAACTTGCCCTTTTGCTCAACATAGACCTGGTTAGGGCCATTGATCATGATCTCAGAGATCGAGTCATCGTTGAGCAACTGCTGGATGGGGCCGAAGCCCATCAGTTCATCGCAGACCATCGTGAACATCTGTTTGACCGCAGCATCAGGAAGAGTAACCCCTGCCTGCTGGTAGGTGCGGGCGAATCGTTCCTGGAGCAACTTCTCGCTCTCTGGAGATCGCTTAAGTTCACTCTGATTACCGAGGGATGCCTGAATACGGTCAACGATCCAGAGCGAGAGATCGAGCATACGCTTTGGATCGGTCGCGGGCAGGGACTCGTCCACCACGGCGGCTTGGCCCTGCGAGGGCGGGGCGCTACGTGGCTCAGGAGGAGCGACCGCAACCGGAGCCTCAGAAATGGGGTTAAGAGGGGCAGGACTACGCACGGGCGCAGCGACCGCAGCCTCGGGGGGAGGGGGAGGTTGGGCTGTGCCACCAAGACGTTTGAGCAGAGACATAGGGAGCATACCTCTTTCTGGACGTTCGTACCGGGTTGTGGATGCATCCAGCCAACGCAGATTCGGTGACCGGGTTCCGGTGGCCGGCTGCCGGAACCCGGCCACCGGAACCCGAATCGCACGTGCAGACACGATGATCAAACCCGGTATGGACTTCCGGGAATCTGTACTAGCCAAGCTTGACGAAATACGCCTCACAGGCGCGGTCAATCAGTTCCTTGCTCATCGAGGGCTCGATGGTACGATATTTCGCCTCATCAAGAATCTGGTCGCAGAGGTCACGCGGGTGACATGCGCGCAGATCGCGACCGGCCTTCATATAGTGTTCCTGGATCAGATGGCGCAGACCCTCATCGCTATACGGGATCTTCTTCAGCTTGCAGACAAGCTGAAAAATGGAGCGGAACTCAGCGGGCGAGGGGTTGGGCACCTCGATCTTGTGGCGGATGCGGCGCAGGAAGGCGTCGTCCACCAAATCCTTAGGGTTAAGGTTGGTCGAGAAGACGATGAGTACATCGAAGGGCACCTGGAGCTTCTTGCCTGTTTGGAGGGCGAGGTAGTCAAATTTTTTCTCTAGGGGCACGATCCAGCGATTGAGCAAATCTTGGGGGCGGCACTTCTGGCGACCGAAGTCATCAATCAGGAAGAGGCCGCCATTGGCCTTGAGCTGAAAGGGAGCCTCGTAGATTTTGACGGTCGGGTCGAAGATCAGTTCAAGCTGTTCAAGGATAAGTTCGCCACCGACGATGACACGCGGACGCTTGCAAACAAGCCAGCGCGCATCAGGAAAAGAGTTAGATGACTGGCGAACGGGGGCACCGGGGAAAGGCGGGGCGACATCAACGTGACCAACCTGATTCTGTTGCACGACCTGATGGTTAAGCGGGTCGAAGATCTTAATGATCTGGCCATCAATCTCAACGGCATAGGGGATGAGAACATACCCGCCGAGCATATTTGAGATCCCCTCGGCGATGGTCGTCTTGCCGTTACCAGGGGGGCCATAGAGGAAGAGCGAGCGAGCCGAGTTCGCCGCCGGCCCGATCTTATCCAACATTTTCTCATTGACAATCAGGTGACCGAACGCCTGGCGAATGGTGGCCTGATCAATAACCATGTCCCCGACACTCTGGCGGTTGACCATATCAACATACGTCTGAAACGGCACGGGGGCCGGGCCAGCGTACTGAGATCGCTCAAGCACCTCAAGGATCTTCGCACGGCCTTTGTTTGCAATGATATATTGGAATGAGCGCTCGCTGAAGCCACCCTCGGCACCAGTAATATCAACAAACTCCTCAAGCTTAAGAAACTCAAGCGCCTTATCAATAATGCCAAGGAACGGCAGTTTCGTCATCTCTTCAAGGCGCTGGCCGGTGACAGAGCCGGTAAAGTAGATAACTTTGAGGACGAGGTCGGTCAGGAAACCCATATTCAACCCTGAATCGGCAACCGTGGTGGGCTGAGCCGGGATGTCGGGCATCTTCACACCCGGAGCCGAGCGTGGCGCTGACGAAGACGGCTGGATCTCGTGCAACCTGAACGTCATAGTGTACTATTCCCCTTCCCGCAGATGCGCTACGTGAGTTAACGGGGCAGGCGACCTGCGCAACCATCAGTATAAACCCGTGCATTAGGGATCGCAAGAAACCGACGACGGGTGGGGGATGAGTCTCGCTGCGTTGCCCCGATAAGAGCGGCTATGGTAGAATAAGGTGTGCTGTCTCTACTGTTGAACCGTGCGTGAGTGAGGTGTTGTGATGGAAAAATCAACCTGGACGACGAAAGTCGGCCTGGCGCAGATGCTCAAGGGTGGCGTGATCATGGACGTGGTCACGGTCGAGCAGGCGCGGATTGCTGAGGAGGCGGGTGCTGTGGCGGTGATGGCGCTTGAGCGCGTGCCTGCCGACATCCGTGCCCAAGGCGGCGTTGCACGGATGAGCGACCCTGAGCTGATAGCGGCGATCAAGGCGGCAGTGACCATCCCGGTGATGGCCAAGGCCCGGATCGGCCACTTTGTAGAGGCCCAGGTGATCGAGGTCTTGGGCATTGACTATATTGATGAGAGTGAGGTCCTCACCCCAGCGGATGAGGAGTACCACATCAATAAGCACAAGTTTACGATTCCCTTTGTCTGTGGTTGCCGCAACCTGGGCGAGGCGCTTCGCCGTTTGGCCGAAGGCGCAGCGATGCTGCGCACCAAGGGCGAGGCGGGTACGGGCAATGTGGTAGAGGCTGTCCGCCACTTCCGCACCGTTCAGGGTGACATTCGTCGCCTCCAGAGCATGGATGAGGATGAGTTGTTCACGGCGGCCAAGAACCTGCAAGCTCCCTATGAACTCGTGAAGCAGGTGGCGGCGTCGGGTCGGCTCCCGGTGGTGAACTTTGCCGCCGGCGGGATCGCCACACCAGCCGATGCCGCTCTGATGATGCAACTTGGGGTTGATGGTGTCTTTGTGGGTTCGGGGATCTTCAAGAGCGGCAACCCTATGCAGCGGGCGCGGGCGAT
Source organism: uncultured Oscillochloris sp. (assembly GCA_903920315.1). Classification (GTDB taxonomy): domain Bacteria; phylum Chloroflexota; class Chloroflexia; order Chloroflexales; family Chloroflexaceae; genus Oscillochloris. The sequence goes on along the minus strand of CAIXLU010000452.1, from coordinate 29,558 downwards.
TGTTGAGGCGACCACGCACTACAGGGATGCGGAAATTATCGCACGGGTGAGCAAGGGTCTGGGCGAAGCGATGGTCGGCATTAACATTGATCAGATCCCGGCTGAACAACTGATGGCGAAGCGCGGCTGGTAGTCTCTTGGTTGGGCCATTGTTGTCGCAGTACTGCGACGGTGGCCCAACGGATTTTTTTATGAATGTTGGCATACTGGCACTTCAGGGCGATGTTCGTGAACACAGCGAGATCCTGCGGCGAATTGGCGTAAGGCCCGTGGAGGTGCGACTGCCGAAACATCTGGCGGCGGTTGATCGCCTGATCATCCCCGGTGGCGAGAGTACGGCGATTGGTCGCCTGCTGACGCTCTATGACTTGATCGCCCCGCTGCGCGCCCGGGCCGGTCGTGACTTGGCGATCTGGGGGACGTGTGCGGGGGCGATCTTGCTGGCGCGCACGGTTCTCGATATGAAGCAGGGCGGGCAACCTGGCCTTGAGGTGATGGACATAACGGTGCGGCGTAATGCATACGGCAGCCAGCTTGATAGCTTCGAACTGCCACTTAACATGCCTGTTCTGGGCGACGAGCCACTGCCGGGGGTGTTTATCCGCGCACCGCAGATCGAGTCGGTCGGGCCGACGGTACGTGTGCTGGCACGCCTACCGAGCGGGGCGGTTGTGGCCGCACAACAGGGCCGTATGATGGCGACCACCTTTCACCCCGAACTGACGAGTGATGACCGGGTGCATCGCTACTTTTTGGAATTGTAGACGATTTTAGGTTGTGGATTTTAGATTGCGGTGCGCAGTCTAAAATCGCAATAGAGCATAAGTAACCCTGTCACGCAGAGCGCAGCGAAGCGTCCCGGCGATGATAATGCAGATCGGGACGCTTCGCTGCGCTCTGCGTGACACGATGACAGGGTTACTTATGCGGTATTGCCTAAAATCGAAAATCCGAAATCTAAAATCACGCTATGATTCGCTCTGTGGCCCCCGGCGATCTCTGGTCGCTACGGCGCAAGCCGCGTAATCAGGTAGTCCTCTACACCGATGGTCTGCTCGCGCAGGCTCACCGGCCTGCGTGGTGTGCGCTGCACTGTATGCTCCAGGGCAATGGGCGGGATCGCACCACGCTCATTATGCAGGAGCGCGGCACGAGTGCGGTTGTCCAATCCCTCGGGCGCAGTGGTCGCCCTGAGCAGGATGTCGTTTACCTCGGCACCTCCGGCACACGAGCGACGCGCCTGCCAAGCGACTATGACATCTGGTTTCGTCTGCTCGAACAACTCTGCGTCCACGCCGGGCACGCCTATGTCCAGCGGCTCTATGCTGCTGCCCCCTGCCAGCACACCGAAGTGCGTGAGATTTTCCGTCAGCTTGGATTCCAGGCGTACACGCATACGACCATCCTCCAACTTTCTGGCCCCGACTGGGATCAGCGCACCACGCTGGCACCCATGCGTATGCAGGCTCGCCGCGATCACTGGGCCGTGCATAAGCTCTACGGCGTGGTGACGCCGCATCTGGTGCAGCACGCCGAGGTACGCAACGCCCGCCACTGGTCGCTGTCGCTCTCGCCGCACTTCGGCAGGCAACGCCAAGTGGCCTGGGTTCTTGGCCCCGACGATAATCTAACCGCCTACCTGCGGCTGACCAGAGGGGTCTCGGGGCATGTCTTTAGCCTGATGGTTCGGCCCGACATGCGCGATCAGGTGGTTGATGTGCTGCGCTTTGGGCTGGCGCAACTCAGTGACGCACGCCCGGTCTACCTGGTGCTACGCGAGTACCAGGCGGATCTGATTGAGCCATGCTCCGCCCTCGGCTTTCAGCCGATTGGCGAGCAGGCTCTGCTCGTAAAGAGTATGGTCGTTGCGGTGCGACGACCACTGCTGGTGCCAACCTTTGAGCCGGGGCTGGAGCCTCGGGTGATAGCCCCACGCATCTCTGCGGCCAGGGAGGATACATAATCCTATGTCCGAGCGACCTAACGTGAAAATAGCCGATAGCCGATACCCGATAGCCGATAGTCGGACACCAGCGGCCATTTTCATGCGGCAGTGTGCGGCGGAGTTCCATGGAGACCTGATGTGACAAACAATAACAATATCGATCTGCTGCTTGACACGCTACCGACCCATATCACTGATGCTCTCCAGGCTGGCACGGATGACGTGGCGGATTTGCTTGAGATTGTGATCGATCTGGGGCGACTGCCGGAGGCGCGCTACCGTGATGTGGAGCGATTCCTGAGCAATCGCGAGGTGACTCAGGAGGACATTGACCATGTGATCGGGCGGATCGGCGAGTTTGGCGAGGATAACCGGGCTGGTATCCCGCGCACGCTGCATCGGATCTCGGCGATCCGTAATCGTCGCGGCACGGTGATCGGCCTGACCTGCCGGGTGGGACGGGCAGTGTTTGGCACGGTGGTGATCATCCGTGACCTCGTGGAGACCGGGAAGAGCATTCTGCTGCTGGGCAAACCGGGCACGGGCAAGACAACCCTGCTGCGTGAGACGGCCCGTGTGCTGGCGGAGGAATTCCGCAAGCGGGTGGTGATCGTGGACACCTCGAACGAGATTGCCGGCGATGGCGACATCCCGCACCCCGGGATCGGGCGGGCGCGGCGCATGCAGGTGCCACGTCCAGCCGAGCAGCACGGGGTGATGATCGAGGCGGTGGAAAACCACATGCCCGAGGTGATCGTTATTGACGAGATCGGCACGGAGCTTGAGTCGCTGGCCGCACGCACGATTGCCGAGCGCGGCGTACAACTGGTGGGCACGGCCCACGGCAATACCCTCGACAACCTGATGATCAACCCGACACTCTCGGATCTGGTGGGCGGTATCCAGGCGGTGACGCTTGGCGATGAGGAGGCGCGGCGGCGTGGCACGCAGAAGACGGTGCTAGAGCGCAAGGCCCCGCCAACCTTTGAGATACTGGTCGAGATCGAGAGTTGGGATAGCGTGACGGTCTACGATGATGTGGCGACAGCGGTGGACGCCATTTTGCGCGGCGAGAACCCACCCGCCGAGCTGCGTTCGCGTGATGCGGACGGGGTCGTGCATGTGGAGACGGTGGAGCGTGAGCGGATTGATGCGCCGTCCCTGGGCCGCCGCATGGCCCCAGGGCGAGGCAGTTCGGGCGGCGAACGGGGCGGCGGTGAGCGTTTTGGTGGGAGTGAGCGGGTCAGCGGGCCGCGCCTGCGTGATCGCAGCGGATCGGGCAGTGGTGCGAGCGGTGCGAATGGTGCTGCTGGCCCAGGGGCGACGACCCAGCGAATTTTTCCGTTTGGGGTGAGTCGCAACCGGCTAGAGACGGCCATCGAGCGATTGCGCGTGCCTGCGGTGATTGTCCGTGAGATGAAAGACGCTTCGCTGGTGATGACGTTGAAGAACTACTATCGCCAGAGCGCCCAGCGGCTCAAGCAGGCTGAGGAACACGGCGTACCCGTGTACGTGCTGCGGAACAATACAATCACACAGATGGAGCGCCAGTTGGCCCAGGTGTTCAACCTGCGCGAGGTTGAGACCGACGAGGGTGGGCAATCCGAGGGCGATAGTGGGAAACGCACCAACGGATCCGAAGTGATCGAGGATGCGATGGTCGAACTGGAGACGGCGATCAGCCAACTGATGAATGGCGAGCGCAGCGTAATCGAACTGACGCCACGCAGCAGCTATATCCGTCGGCTCCAGCACCAGATGGCCGACCGCTATAATCTGCGCTCGGAGAGTCGCGGCGACGATCCGAACCGGCGGGTGAAGATCTACAGGTGACGGCATGTTTCACACCAGCTTGACAGTTTGGGCATATGCACCGCGTCCTGTTGCGGCAAATCTGCAATCTAAAATCTGCAATCTGAAACATGCCTAGGTGCAGACAGGCTATAATGTGCCTATGGGCGTATTTATCACATTCGAGGGACCGGAAGGTTCCGGCAAGAGTACACAGGCCCGTCTCCTCTACGAGCGGCTCCAGGCCATAGGCTACCCGGTGATCCTAACCCGTGAGCCGGGGGGCACCCGGATCAGCGAGTTGATCCGGCGAATCGTCGTGGATCTGCGGCATACGGAGATGGCACCGACAACCGAGACACTGCTCTTTTCGGCGGCGCGAGCGCAACTGGTGAGCGAGTTGGTACGACCCTACCTCAACACCGGCGGGATTGTCCTCTGTGATCGCTATGCGGACTCGACCTTTGCCTACCAGGGCTACGGGCTCGGGCGCGATCTGGATGAGCTTCAGGCGATCACAACAGTGGCGACGGGCGGGTTGATGCCGGATCTTACCCTCTATCTGGATCTGCCGGTGGAGGATGGCCTGCGGCGCAAGCAAGTGGCGAAGGAACGATCTGAGCAGAGTGCGCCGGGAACGACGTTTAGCACGCCGCCGGAGTGGAACCGATTAGACGCCCGTGACCTGGCTTACCATCAGCGGGTGGCCGCCGGGTTTGCCGAGTTGATCCGCCAGGATCCCGACCGCTGGCGCTCGTTCTCGGCGGATCAGCCTTTGGCTGAATTGGCGGAGCAGATAGCGCATGAGGTTGCGCCCTTGCTGAAGCGTGTCACGCGCCTGGGGGTATATCAATGAAACTGATATTTGCGGTGGTGCAGTATCAGGATGCCGGAAACCTTGTGGATGCCCTCACTGAGCAGAACTATCGGGTAACACGGCTGAGCAGCCAAGGCGGGTTTCTGCGCGAGGGAAATGTGACGCTGTTGCTGAGTGTGGATGACGCTCAGGTGAATATGGTAATCAAGACGGTGCGCGAACACTGCTCGACACGCACGCGCTATGTCTCACCCATGCCACCCATTGCCGAGTCGGGCGAGTTCTACCCACCGGCACCGCTGGAGGTACAGGTGGGCGGGGCGACAGTCTTTGTCCTGAAGGCGGAGACGACGCGGCTGTAACCAGGGGGCAGGAGGCAGGGGGCAGGAGGCAGAGGCCGCTTCTTGCTGCTGGCCTATTGAGGTTTCATGGAAGCGATTCAGAACTTTCTGTCGGATCTGGTGCCGGTTCTCCAGGCTTTAGGCGTGTTTCTTGGAGCCTACTTGGTGTTGCTCTGGGCGGCGTCGGTGCTGTGGGCCTATCGAGATATTCGTCGGCGCAGTGAGGATGTCTCGGTGCAGGTACTTGCTGTTGGCCTGGTGCTGCTGCTGCCCTTTGTCGGTATCCCACTGCACCTGATCTTGCGCCCGCCACAGACCTTGTCCGAGAAGTACGAACGCTCGCTTGAGGAAGAGTACCTGCGCAATGATATTGAAGAGAAGTATGTCTGCCCGGAATGTCAGCGCCCAATTGAGCCAGACTTCATCCTCTGTCCACACTGTAATACCTCCCTGCGCCGTCGCTGCAGCGGCTGTGCGCGGGTGGTCGATCTAACCTGGAGCATCTGCCCGTACTGCGGCGATGATGGTACGACTGCCTCGCGCCAGGCACCTACGGTTCAGGCGAGCAACTACAGGCCATCGGTTGAGAAGACTACGCGCTAACGTGAAGATAGCCGATAGCCGATAGCCGATAGCCGATAGCCGATAGCCGATAGCCGATAGCCGATAGCCGATAGCCGATAGCCGATAGCCGATAGCCGATAGCCGATAGCCGATAGCCGATAGCCGATAGCGGCTATTGTCGTCAGGCGTTATGCGCGAATCGCATGGACGGTTGGTGTGAGACACCTCCTGGTACTCGTATTAATGACCCTGATCGTCGGCGTGACGGATCGAGATCGATCTATCGGGTTTGTACAGAGCGGGATTGTTCAGGCTATGCAATCTGCCGATCCGATCTTGGCGCACGGATCTCTCGCACCAGCGGCGACACTCTGTCACACCCCTTTTGCGTTACCTCAGGTGAAGCTGAAAGATCACAGCCTTTTCGCCTTTGAGGGCTGGTACTATCTGGTTGCCACCCGCATTGATTTGCCCGCTCTCAACGACCGGGGCGAACTCCAGTTTGCCTATGCGCGTACACGCGATTTCTGCACCTGGGAAGAATTGGCCACGCCGCTACGCCACGGTGGGCCGGGTGATGCTGACGAGGCGTATGTCTGGGCACCCCACGTGATCACTGTGGGCAGCACCTTCTACATGTACTACACCGGGGTGAATACGCAGATCGCCCAGACGATCATGCTGGCGACCAGCACGAACCCCGCCGACCCACAAAGCTGGCAGAAGCAGGGGGTTGTTTTTCGCCCGCACCACCCTGATGCGTTCTATCCAGGGCCGACCACATGGTCCGATTGCCGCGATCCGATGGTGCTGGCGTACAACGGGCGCTACTATCTCTACTACACTGGGGCCAACCGTAGCGGCCCGATCATCGGCGTGGCGATGACCGATAATCCTGCTGGGCCGTGGTACGATCTGGGTGCAACCTATCAGGCGACTGAGCCAGGGAAGATCCCCGAATCGCCGCATGTTATTGAACAGGGCGGGCTGTTCTATATCTTCTACAACGCAACAGGGGCTACCGGCAGCGGCACTCGCTGGCGCTGGGCGGTGTCACCATTTGGTCCCTGGCAACCTTCTGCCGCGTTCCCGCTTGGATGGGCGCACGAGTTCTACCGTGATGCGACCGGCATGCGGTCGTCGTATGTCATCGGTAACGGACTCGCGATTGGAGTTGACGAGGTGATCTGGCGACAGTCGGATATGTCTGCGCTGCCGCAGATCGGTACACAGATCTATCTGCCCAACGTGAACATAGCCGATAGCCGATAGCCGATAGCCGATAGTCGGGCATCCGTGGCCATTTGTCCCTACGACATGGTTCGCAGATACTTTACAGTTCAGGCCAGAATATGGCATCTTGATGCGCTCGACCTGAAACCTGAAACCTCGCACCTGAAACCTTGTCTACAGGTCAAACCCGCGATGGATGGCCCGCACCGCTTCATCGCCATCGGCGGCAGAGACGACCAGGGAGATGTTGTTCTCGGTGCTGCCCTGGGCGATGGCGATCACATTGATCCCGGCATTGCCCATGGCCCCGAAGACACGCCCGGCGATGCCCGGTGTGCCGCGCATACCCGAGCCAACCACGGCCACGATCACCAGTGACTCCAGCACCTCGATATGCTCCACATCCTGGTCGGAAAACTCATCGGACAGTTCCTTGCGCAGTTCGGCCTCAGCGGCGGCGGCCTCGGCGTGGGAGACAGCTAGGCAAACGCTTTGCTCGCTGCTGGCCTGCGAGATCAGCAGGATGTTGACGTGGGCGCGGGCAACCGCCCCGAAGATTCGTGCCGCCACCCCCGACAGGCCCAGCATCCCTGGCCCGCCCACGGTGATCATGCTCACATCCTTGATCGCCGTGACCGCACGGGCGGTGCGGTCGCCCCGACCATCGCCGATCAGCGTGCCGGGATGATCGGGGTTGAAGGTATTGCGGATGCGGATGGGAATGCGCCGCTGCACCAAGGGCTGCACCGTCTTCGGGTGCAGCACGTTGGCTCCGTAGTAGGCCAGTTCGGCCATCTCGCTGTACGAGAGCATCCGCAGAGTGCGCGCCTCGGGCACGACCTTGGGGTTGGCCGTGAGTACGCCGTCAACTTCCTTCCAGAACCAGACCTCATCGGCATCAAGGCTGGCCCCGAGAATGGAGCAGGAGTAGTCGCTGCCGCCGCGCCCGAGAGTGGTGGGTACGCCAGATCGCGTAGCCCCGATGAACCCGGTGACAACCGGCACGGTACCGGACTCCAGCAGGGGCAGCAGGCGCTCACGGGCGCGCTCGGTAGTCTCCTCCATCAGTGGCGTGGCGTTGCCGTAGCGTTCGTCGGTGATAATCAGGTCGGTGGCGTCAATTGCCTGGGCTGGGACGCCCGCGCTGCGTAGGGCGGCAGCAATCAGGCGGGCATTGATCCGCTCACCCAGGCCACTAAACAGATCTAGTGCCCGTGGCGTCAGTTCGCCCAGCACCGCGATACTGCGCGACAGATTGCTCAGATAATCGAGCATGGCCCGCAACTCCGGCTCAAGGGCGGCGCACTCGGCGGGCAAAGTTAACTCGGCGGCGGCGCGCATGTGCAATTCAAGCAGACGCGGGGCCACGTGCGCCGTAGCATCGCCCTCGCCCCTAGCCGCTGCGTGGGCGGCAGCGATCAGCGAGTCGGTCGTGCGCAAGTCGGGGGCATTCATCGCCGACACCACCACCACAGCCTCGTGGTCGCGGTGAGTGGTACTCACAATCGCGGCAACCTGGCGAATCGCATCGGCGCTGCCGACCGAAGTACCGCCAAATTTCATCACAACACGCATACATTCCTCGACCGTAGAGACGCCCCGCCGGGGCGTCTCTACCCTTAATTATGGTATCAACAATACTTTGCCGGCCGTGGCCCGACCCTGGAGGGCACTATGGGCATCGGCGGCGTCGGCCATGGGAAAGCGGTGATCTACCCGCACGCTTAGTGCGCCGGCAATCATCCAGCCAAACAGATCTCCCGCACGCCAAGCTAACTCCTCGGGCGTGGCGATATAGTGCCACAGAGTTGGCCTCGTCAGGAAGAGCGACCCCTTGCTGCTCAGCACCAGCGGACTAACTGTCGGGACGGGGCCGCTGGAGTTGCCGAATGTCACCATCATGCCGCGTGGGCGCAGACAGTCCAGACTGCCCTCCCAGGTATCTTGGCCCACCGAGTCGTAGACCACATCCACACCACGCCCGCAGGTTAGCTCACGTACACGCGGGGCGAAGGGTTCGTCGCGATAGAGGATGACATCGCTGACCCCGGCGGCGCGGGCCAATTCGGCCTTCTCTAGTGAGCCAACAGTGCCGATCACTCGCGCACCCAGACGACTGGCGATCTGCGTCAACAGCAGACCAACCCCTCCAGCCGCTGCGTGGATCAGGCAGATCTCGCCCGCTTTGAGCGGGTAGGTGCTGTAGGCCAGATAGTGCGCGGTCATGCCCTGGAGCATGACCGCAGCGGCCAGGTGCAGATCCACACCCTCGGGCACGGCGACAAGCTTATCGGCGGGGGCCAGGGCGTACTCGGCGTAGCCGCCCGCGCCCGAGGCGGTGGCAACCCGATCACCCAAGGCGAAACCGCTCACCCCAGGGCCGAGGGCGTCCACCGTGCCCGCAAACTCGCCGCCGGGGATGAAGGGCAGCGACAACGGGTAAAGCCCGGTGCGGTGGTAAGTCTCGATATAGTTTAAGCCGGTGGCCGTCACCTTCACCCGCACCTGGCCCGGCCCTGGATCGGGCGTGGGCACATCCTCGTAGCGCAACACCTCCGGCCCGCCCGTCTCACGAATGCGGATCGCTCGCATCGCTCCCTCCCCCATTGCTGATTGCCGATTGCTGATTGTTGATTGTTGATTGTTGATCCGTGCCCCTGAAAAAACTGAGCCTATGATAACAGCAATTCGCCCAGGGTCGCTCATCCACTGCACGGGAGACTGAATCTCCTGACGGGTGACTTTGATGTGGCCCACCATATAAGGACAATCCCTTGCCACCGCTATCGTAACAGGGTACAATTCAAAGCCATGTGACACTCCTACCAACATACCATCGAGTAGTGGGTCATTATCGTAAGTAGCGCCTTGGGCAGTAACAGCACCACCATTTATGGAAGAGATCCTCATCATTGATGACAGCGAGCAGATCTGCGGGCTTCTCGCGAACTATGTGCTGCCTGAGCTTGGATACCGCCCGATTGTCGCAAATACCGGGCGTCAGGGGCTTCAGCGCCTTCGTGACCGCTTGCCTGATATGATCCTGCTCGATCTCCAACTCCCCGATATTTCTGGCCTTGACCTCCTCCGCCTGATCGCTCAAGAAGGCTATGATGTGCCGGTCATTCTGATGACCGCCCACGGATCGGAGAATATCGCGGTTGAGGCGTTCCGCCTCGGCGCACGGAATTATCTGATCAAGCCATTCTCTGACACCGAGGCGCGGGCGGTGATTGACCAAGCTCTGCGTGAGCGTCGCCTGCGCCGCGATAAGGAACGTCTTACCGCCTCGCTCCAGCAGCGCGTCCAGGAACTTACCGTACTCTCGCGTATTGGTAAATCGGTAACTGGCCTGATGGAGCAGGAACAACTGCTTGAGCGAATCGTTGAGGCCGGTGTCTATATTACCCAGGCCGAAGAGGGCTTCCTGCTGCTGCGCGATAACCAGCACGACGAGCTGTACCTGCGGGCGGCGAAGAACCTTGGCGAGCAGCGCGCCCAGAGTCTACGCATGGCGATTCACGATACCCTAGCAGGCCAGGTCGTCCGCACAGGTAAGCCGATCCGCACCGATAGGACTCGCAACGGTGTGGCCTTAAAGGTGAAGACAGGGTTTCTCGTACGGGCGATCCTTCAGGTTCCTTTGATGGTGGGCGACCAGGTGGTGGGTGTGCTGGCGGTGGATAATCAGCAGTCCGACCGGGTATTCAGTGAAAATGACCAATATCTGCTGGCGACACTGGCCGACTATGCGGCAATTGCGATTGAGAATGCCCGACTCTACGAGCAGGTGAAGCTGAGCGAGCGGCGCTACAAAGATCTCTTCGCGAACGCCTACGATATGATCTTTATGCTTGACCGCGATCTGCGCATCACGAGCGTGAATAAAGTTGGTGCGCAGATCACCGGCTACCCCGTACAAGATCTGATTGGCCAGCCGATCTGGTCGCTTTGCGCCCCCGACTCGTGGAGAGCGGCGCAGGTTCATCTGCGTAACTTGCTCGATGGACAGGCAGTGCTACCCTTCGAACTTGAGCTGGCGCACCATAATCAGGAGCCGATCTACTTGGAGGTGAGCGCCCACATGATGCAGAATGGCGGAGGTAAGCCCGGAGGTCTCCACTGTATTGCGCGCAACCTGACCGAACGCCGTCGCATGGAGCAGCAGCTCATCCAGTCGGAGAAACTCTCGGCGATTGGCCAATTAGTTGCTGGTGTGGCCCATGAGTTGAATAATCCGCTCACCAGCGTGAGTGGCTACGCCCAGCTCACCTTGCGTAATACGCACCTCTCCGACGATATCCGCCAAGATATTGAGCAAATCCACACCCAGGCTGATCGAGCGTCCAGGATCGTCCAGAACCTGCTGATCTTTGCTCGTGAGCATACGCCTGAACGCTCGATGGTGGCACTCAATGCGGTGCTGCGCGACTCCCTTGCCCTTCAGTCATATCAATTGCGGGTTGATAATATCGCGGTACAGCTCGACCTCGACCCAGACCTCGTTCAGACGGTGGCCGACCCACATCAGCTCCAGCAGGTCTTCCTGAATCTGATCACCAATGCACGCCACGCGATGGTTGAGCGTGGTGGACACGGCACGCTCACCCTGCGCACGCGGGTGGTGCCGACTCGTCCTGAGGACGAGGTTGGAGGGCAGATGATCCAGATAGAGGTGGGCGACACGGGTGTGGGTATCCCCGAACGTAATCTGCGTAAGATATTTAACCCCTTTTTTACGACGAAACCGATAGGGCAAGGCACTGGTCTCGGGCTCTCAATCTGCTTCGGTATTGTGAAGGAGCATGAGGGCCGGATCTGGGCTGAGAGCCAAATTGGTTTGGGGACACGTGTTTTCGTTGATCTGCCCGTCCGCCAACTTCCCGTTATGATAACTGAGCAACCCGCTCTGCTGGATTCGGTCATCAGCGAGATAGAACCATCGCTCAACGTCCTCGTCGTGGATGATGAGGAGCCTGTGATTCGTCTGATCTCACGCCTTTTGCACGACCTCGGCCACCGCTCGACGGTGACGATCAGTGGCGAAACCGCACTTGTCGCCCTGAGCCGCGAATCCTTCGACATGGTTCTTACCGATGTGCGGATGCCGGGCATGAGCGGATTTGAGCTTCTGTCCATCATCCGCGAGCGCGACCTCGACCTGGCCGAGCGGGTGATCTTTATCACAGGTGATACACTGAGCCCGATCACTCTTGAACAACTTGAGCGGAGCGGGAACCCTTATTTGCCAAAGCCCTTCTCTATCGCCCAGCTTGAGGTGGTAATCAAACAGTTGCTGAAGCGGCGTTCCATTGGTTCCAACAATCGGTGACGGCTCCCAAGGCTAAAGCTCTTGGGCTTCACGGGGATGCCGCCCCATCCCACAGAGTCAGGTTTGTAGCGAAAGAAGTCCCCGTTGCAGAATGTTGATCGCTGCGTTCTCATCTCGATCCATCACCAGCCCGCAGTGGGGGCAGGTATGGACGCGCACGCTCAACGCCTTGGAGACAATCTCGCCGCAGGTCGAACACATCTTGGTCGTATTGCGGGGGTTCACCAGAATTACCCGCCGCCCAGCTTCTGCCGCTTTGGCGACGGTCATGCGGATGAACTGTGTCCACGCCACATCCATGATGCTTTTGCGCATCCCGCGACTTCGGCCCATCTCCATCGGAGCAAGGTCTTCACACACGATCACCTGATAGCGGTTCACCAGCGTGCGGCTCTCCTTGTGGGCGAAGTCGCTGCGCCGGTTGGCGATCCGCTCGTGGATGCGGGCCAGAATGCCCTTCTGTTTGACGTTCTCCGGCCAGTTTTGAGCGTTCTTGGCCGCATCCTTGCGCTGTTGGACACGTTTCAGGTCGGCCTCGTCGCGCCGATAGAAGCGCGGGTTATCGATCTTCTTCCCTCCATCCGAGAGGGTGGCAAACGACGACAGCCCCACATCCACGCCCACTGCGGCGTCGGTTGGCGGCAGCGGCTCGGCCTCCGTCTCGCACGAGAAACAGGCGAACCACTTGCCCGTGCGCGACCGGGTGAGCGTCACGGTTTTGGGCGTGCCTTTCAACGGGCGGTGCAAGACGACATGCACGGCCCCAACCATCTTCGAGAGGATCAGCCGCTCACCCTCCAACCGCACCCCGTTGCCGTATTGCGGGTACGTCAGCGAATCATACCTACCGAAGCCCTTGAACCTGGGGAAACCAACCTCAGCAGCACCCCCCTTCACCCGACGAAAGAATGCCTGAAAGGCGAGATCCACCCGCACGCTGATGTTCTGGAGTACCTGACTGTGGACAAGCTTCAACGCGGGCTTGGTCAGCTTCCAGACCGGCAGCAACGCCTGCGTGTCGTACAAGCGCAGACTCTCGCCGCGTTCCTCATACGCCCGCTTGCGCTCGGCAAGTGTCTCGTTGTAGGCCCAACGGCTCAACTCAAGCTGCTGCTCAAGGATGCGCCGTTGGCCGTTCGAGAGGTAGATCCGGTATTTGAAACTCTTGCGGCTCATCAGACGCTCTTTTGGTCTTCAATGTACTGCTTCACCACATCCAATGTGACGGCTCCTACGGTTGAGATGAACTTGCTGCGCGTCCACAGCGTGGGTAAGCGTTTCTTGAGCCAGGGAAACTCGTTGCGCAGTTCATGGGAGGTATAGCCCTTGATCTTCGCCACAATCCCAAGAATGCCCTCCCGAGGGTCGGCGTCCAAGAGGAGATGGACATGATCAGGCATGACTTCCATTTCAATGATCGTGTAGCCATACTCGGCCTGCTTCGCACGTACCAGTTCCTTCATACGAGCAGCAATAGGCTCGTTCAGAACCTTCCGTCGATACTTCGGGCAGAAGATCACATGGTACTGACAGCTAAAGACGATGCTGTGATCGGTATGGTAGGGTTTGTTCGTTTGCCTGATTTCCATATACCGCCTATGATAGATATATACAGACAGTATACTATACGCACGCCCGTTCGTCAAGAAGCTAAAGCCGCTCACGCGGGTGAAGCCCTTATATCTCAGGGCTAAAGCTCCTGGGCTTTACGGGCTACTTCCGTAAACGAAACTGTGGTATGCTCGTCATAGGCCGCACCGGTGATACGGTACTCGAAGTGCGACCATGAAATTCTGCCACAGAAGAACACGGAAAGCACAGTCTTTCTGTGGGCTTCCGCGTCTTTCTTTGGCCATGAATCGCGAAAGTCTCGTTACCCTATATAGTACGATTGGAAGAACTTTGTGGATAAGTACACCGCACAGGCAATCGCTGCTATCGCCAAAGACGGGATCTCCGGCGCGGTTGAAATCGCCGAGAGGAGCGCTGAGGCACTCATATATCAGGCGCAGGCGGATCAGAGCGGCGATCTCTTCCATTTGCATCAGGGGTTGCTTGAGGTGGGTTGGGCGCTGATTCGCTCGCATCCGACGATGGCACCGCTGGTGAATTTGGTGAATGCGCTGCTCTGGAAGATGGACGCTGCGGAGAGCTTTGGCCAGGGCCAGCGGGTCGTGGTTGATGCGGCAAATGAGTTCAAGCGGCGCCTGCACGTCCACGAGGCGGCCATCGCTGAGACGGCTCTGCGGTTGATCAGCGATGACGTGCAGATCGTAACGAACGGGCGCAGCACAACGGTGCGTGCGGTGTTGCGCCACGCCCAGCGGGCTGGTCGGCGCTTCCGTGTGATCTGCGCTGAAGGACGCCCTATCTGCGAGGGTCGCACGATGGCCAGCGAACTGGCAGCTAGTGGCATCCCAACAACCTTAGTGGTAGATGCCCTCGCTGTGGTCCTGGCCGGTCAGTCTCAGCTTGTTCTGGTCGGGGCCGACCACTTGAGTGTTCGCGGCCTGATGAATAAGGTGGGAACCTACGGCATGGTGCTTGCGGCGAGGGAGGCTAACGTGCCGGTCTACGCCCTCTGTAGCTCCGAGAAATTTCTTCCCCCTGGCTATCCTCAGCCTGAGCAGACTCGCTGGCCTGCCGATCAGGTCTGGCCCGAGGTACCGGCAAACATCCAGGTGACAAACGTCTACTTTGACTCGACGCCGCTAAATATTTTGGCCGGAATCGTCACCGAGCAGGGGATTCAGCCCACGGTTGGGATCGAGGCGTGGCTCGCCGCCACCAAGCTCAACCCGGCCCTGCGAACATAGGGATCGTGGCCACAGAAGGACACAGAAATGTATTCTTTCTGTGTCCTTCTGTGTTTTTCTGTGGCAAAACCTCGTTGTCGTACTCACCGTCCCACTCGCCGGTAGATCGCCAGGGTTTCGCGGGCAGCGCGATCCCAGGAAAATTGCGCCGCCTGGATCGGCCCGCGTCGCGCCAGCGCGATCCGCGCCGCGTCATCTTCCCAGAGATCCATAATCGCCGCCGCCCAGGCCGCCACATCGCGCGGCGGTATGAGCAGCGCCGCGTCGCCCGCAACCTCAGGCAGGCTGCTGGTGTCTGCCACTAGGGCCGGTGCCCCGCAGGCCAGAGCTTCGAGTACCGGCAATCCGAAGCCTTCGTAGAGCGAAGGGTTGAGGTAGAGTCTGCAGGCACTGTAAAGCCAGATCAACTGGCTGGGCTCGGGCCAACCCAGAAAATCCAGATGATCCGCGAGGCGCAGTTCACGGATCAGATCGAAGACCGGCCCGTCCAGCCAGCCACGCACCCCGGCGATGGCCAGACGGTAGCCGGTCTGCGGGCGTCGGTCGAGGCAGACCCGCAGGGCGCGCAGCAGCGTCTCCAGGTTCTTGCGCGGCTCGATGGTGCTGACGAAGAGAGCGAATTCTCCCGCCCGCAGCGGTCGCTCGTTGATCGTGCGCTGCTCTCCCGCGCCCACCTCAGCGGGGCGGAAGGAGGGTGCTGCCGCCTCATACACCACATCAATCCGCTCGACCGGCAGATCAAGCAGTTCAACAATATCGGCGCGGGTAGATTCAGAGACGGCAATCACGGCCTGGGCGGCGTGGGCCGATGCACGTACCCGACCGTAGTAGCGCTGGGCGTCGGCATCAAGGATGTCGGGAAAGCGCAGAAAAGCCAGATCGTGGATCGTCACGACGGCAGGACAGGGGCGCAGCCGTGGGGCCACACAATCAGGAGAGTGCAGCAGGTCGAGCCGCTGGGGCAACAATTCGATGGGCAGAGCCAGTGGCTCAAAGCGATTGTGGGGCGGGGTGAAGAGCAACGCTCGTTCAACATTTCGGGCAACGGTCATCGGCTGAGGTTGGCGGCGGTGCTGGAGGGCGACCAGCGTATCTTCACCAATCAGCGGTGCCATAGCCGCGAGCAGCAGCCGGGTGTACTGGGCGATTCCGCCCTGGCGGTAGGCGTTCAGCCGCGCATCAATGCCGATTCTCATAGGTGTCAGGTGTCAGGTGTCGGGTGTCAGGTGTTAGGTGTCAGGTGTCGGGTGTCAGGTGTTAGGTGTCAGGTGTTAGGTGTCAGGTGGCAGGTTGAGCGCATCACGATGCCACATTCTGGCCTGACACCTGAAACCTCGCACCTGACACCTTGTCTTCGCCTATGACCTGTTGCCGACCTCAATCTCCAGCCCATCGTAGGCAAACGCAACACCAGGGGGAAGCTGGGCACCGGCGGCACCGTGATCAAAGGCGTGGGTCATATGCACAAGGAAGGTTTGGCGCGGGCGTAGATCTGCGATGACATCAAGCGCCTCGGCAAGCGAGAAATGGGTTGGATGTGGCTCGTAGCGCAGGGCGTTGAGGACGAGTACATCCAGGCCACGCAGACGATCTGCAGACTCGGGTGGGATATAGCTGGCATCGGTAACATAACCAAGATCGCCGATACGATAGGCGGTAATCGGCCATGTGCCGTGCATAAGTGTGAGTGGAATGATCGTCGTAGAGCCGATCAGAAAGGGCGCATCAATAGGACACAGCTCAATGCTGGGGCGGGTTGAGCCAACCGAGTTCTCGGTAAAGGCATAGGAGAATCGTTCACGTACCTCAGCGAGGGTACGCGGACTACCGAAAATCGGCACACAGCCGCTGTGATCGCAGAGTGGACGCAGATCGTCAATCCCGGCAACGTGATCAAAGTGCGAGTGGGTGAGGATCACCCCATCCACATGGCGAAGGTTGGCGTCGAGAGCCTGGATGCGAAAGTCGGGGCCAGCGTCAATCAGGATGGTCTGACCCGCAGTGCGTAGCAGCGCCGAAGTACGCATGCGACGGTTGCGTGAGTCACCCGAGGTACAGACGGCACAGCCGCAGCCGATGACGGGGACTCCCATGGAGGTGCCGGTTCCAAGAAAACGTAGCTGCATAGTATGCCGCGCAGAGATCGTCACATCGTAACACCGATGCGATTATAGCACAATCGGTCTGTCTGGGGCGAACGAGAAGAGCATTTTGTTGCACGAATTCTGCACTCAGTCAATTATGACACATTATAGTATCAAAATGCGCTTAATTATAAATAAACTGTTAGGGAGTTATAATACTGAAGCCCTTGATCCTAGTGTCATACTCTCCTATACTCTAGTTATGTCGTTCATGTCACCATCGTATGCTGACAGCCGCGCTCGCTCCTACATCACAATCTCCTAACTCGGCTTAGCCAGCCTCGCACGCCGAGAGAGAACTCCCATGCAAGGGGCACTGCGGGGGCTACGCTCACAGCTCCGCTATCAGATTATCGGACCGTTTCTGTTCCTCACCGTTCTTGTAGCGGTGGTAGGTTCGGCTGTGGTCTTTTATCAGACTTCCAGCTCGTTGCAGGAGCGCTTCAATAACCAACTTGCCTCGGTGGCGCGCACAACCAATGATGTTCTGCTGAGCCAGGAGCAGGCCAATCTCCAGTTCCTGCGTGAGGTTGCTTTTGCTCAAGGTAATCAGAACACGGGTGCGCCGGGGGTTGCCGAAGCCTTCGCTAAGAAGGATGTCAAAGGGCTTAAAGCTGCGCTCGATCCATTCTTCCGCGTGGGTATCAGCCGCAGCGGAGTGAGCCTGGATCGCCTAATTGCCTTTGATAGCAACGGGCAAACAGTCACCGATTTTGAGCGGACGTCGGGTACCTCCAACAGAGATTTCATTGTACACCCGTCCTTTGATCTCTCGAAGGCGTGGTTTACTCAGCGCGTACTTACCAGCCTGGGCGACAGCCGTGGTGATAAGTACGCGGGCCTGCTTCAGTTTAAAACGACCAATAGCGAAACCAGCACGCTGTACTTTGCGACGATCTCCCCGGTGCGCCAGGGCAAAGATGTGGTGGGTGGTCTGATTGCCGCCATCCGGGTTGATGGCAGCGATGGTCTGCTCAGTATGCTGGCGTTGCGCTCCCAGTCTGCCGGGATAACACTCTATGACGATACGGGTCATCTGCTAGCCTCAACTTTCAGCGCGACCGGTGTCAAACTGCCATCCATGAGCGCGGAACTGATGGATGCATTCAAGGCTAGCACGAGCGAACTTACCCTTTTCAGCACCGAGACGCTGGACAGTCGTAAGTTCCAGTTTGCCTATATTCCCCTCACCATCCGTGGCACCTCTGTAGGTATTCTCGCTCCGGCCCTCTCGCGTGACTACGCCTATGAAGCCAATACCAGCACACTCTGGCCAATGACTCTGATTGTGGTGGCGCTGGTTGGCCTGCTGATTGGCGTTGGTGTGATCACCGCCAATCGGATCACTGCGCCGTTAGGAGATCTGGCTACCACCGCCGAGGCGATCACCGCCGGCGATCTGACCCGTCGCGTCCATATTCAGTCGCTCAACGAGATCGGGGTACTGGCACGTAGCTTTAACTCGATGACCGGTCACCTGACCAGTCTCTATGATCAGGTGCAGAACGAGTATACACAGCGCGCCGCTATCGTCGAGAGTATCGGAGACGGGATTGTCGTCTGTGATACCGAGGGGCGGATCGTCCTGATCAACCAGGCCACCCGTCAGTTCCTTAACATCAGCGCTGCTGATCCGCTGCCGATCTTGTTTGACGATATTCCCCTGGTGAAGCTGACCGATGGCGTGCCGGGGTTTGGTAGCCAGCGCGCCAACAACCTCTTCTCCCTGGGGGAGCGGATTGTGCGTGCGACGGCAAAATCGGTGGTGGCACCCAGCGGCCAGCACTTCGGCTCGGTCTGCGTGTTGCAAGACATGACCGAGGAGGTGGCGATGGATCGGGCCAAGACAAACTTCATCGGCACGATCTCTCACGAGTTGCGTACGCCGCTTACGGTGATCCGTGGCAATTCTGACCTGCTGATGCGCGGACTGGCTGGCCCTCTGGACGATGACCAGAAGGTCTTTGTTGACTCTATCCGTCAGCACGCGACCAATATGACCAGCCTGATCAGCAATGTGATTGTGATTGCGAGCATGGACTCGGGTTCGCTTACCACCGATCTTGAGGCGGTCGATCTAAGTCGCCCGGTTGATGATGCCACTTGGCCGCTTCAGAGTTTCATCAAGGCAAAGGGGCTCAGCCTGAAGATTGAGGTAGCCAAAGATCTTCCGCAGGTGCTGGCCGATTACGATCAGGTGCGGATGATCGTGCACCAACTCCTCGACAACGCCCGACGCTATACGAGCGAGGGTGGGATTATCCTGCGCGCCACGGCGATGCCTGAGCATATGCTGGTTGAGGTTCAAGATACGGGCAGGGGCATCTCGCCCGATATGCACGAGCAGGTATTTATGCGATTTGTCCGTGGCGACGGGGCGAGCGAGGGAATTAACTCATCTGAGCGCGGCATCGGCCTCGGTCTGGCTATTTGTAAACAACTCATTGAGCGACAAAGTGGTATGATCTGGATGAAGAGTGCGCCTGGGGAGGGCAGCACCTTCTACTTTACGTTGCGCTACGCCAATGCGACAACCAGCACTGAAAAATCTCTTACCGCCCTTGCAGCATCTGCCTGAGTATCGGCGCAGTAATATGCGTCCGCTGCCCTGGCTGATCCTGTTGGCGATGCTGATCGCGCTCGTCGCGGTCAGTTGTATTGCGCGCTATGCGCTCCTTCTTGTTGAGCCGCGTGTGATGATGTATGAAGGTAATCTGTCTGCGAGAGGACGGGGAGACTATAGCTTTTGGGCGAGTGGTGATGTCCCGATTCTTCCCGCTCCCCTGCCCGCTGCCGCTGCGCCCCCAGAAGAGACGATACATGGCCCCGCCACGAATACCGGGCCTTCCCAGAGCCAGCCGGTGGTGGAGATTCTTGTCCCAAGCCAGGAGCCGACCGCAACAGCCAGTCCCTCACCTACGCCAAGTCCCTCGCCTACCGCTACGGTTGCCACAGCGCGCCCAGTATCTGTCTCCACGCGCACACTTACTCGCGTGCCGACCGCGATTGTGCAGACGCTAATCCCGACACCGACGCGGAATATTGGCTACATAAGCCCCAGCTTAACCCCGATCAGCAACCCCGGCGACGTAACCGCTACTGTTCCTGCCACGTCTACGCCGACGCCGACAACGACACATACACCGACAACGACGCCGACACGCACGGCTACGCCGACGCTTACCAAAACGACGGGCAATGTGGCCACGCCAACCCAGATCGTGATTTCGACGAGTACGGCCACGGCCACGGCGACGGCCACGGCAACCCCGGCGGTGACGCTGGCCTTCGCATCATCCGCGATCTCAGCAAATGAGGCCCAGGGCGTGGCGACAGCAGTGGTCAATGTTTCTATCCAGCCCGCTGGTGCCTCGCGAACGAATACGGTGAGTGTGCATTATGCAACCAGCAATGGGAGCGCGAAAGCCGGGGTTGGCCAGGATTATCTGGCAACGAGCGGCACACTCTACTTCCCGCCTGGTATAAACACTGCGGCGATTACGATGACGATTCTCCCGGACGCGATTAAGGAACGGGACGAGATCGCATTCATTACGCTCAGTGCGCCTAGTGGCGCGACCTTTGGCGGCACGGAAACGGCGACCCTGACGATTATTGACGCGAGTGCGCCGCCAGTGGTGAACCTGGTTGCCGACGCCGGTTCGGTGAGCGAGAGCGTGGGCCGCACCGCCTTCTGGATTGTCCTGAGCCAACCGAGCGCCTATGATGTGACGGTGCCCTATATCATCGGTGGTAGCGCAATGGCAGGAAGCGATTATAGTGGCCTGAGCAGTGGCACGGTGGTGGTTCCCGCTGGTGTCCAGAAAGTGCGCCTGCCCTTCGCGATTATCAATGATCAGGTTGCAGAGAACGTTGAGACGATCAGTGCCACTCTTGGCTCGCCGACAAATGCCTCTCGCGGCACGTCGGCGATCATCACCGTTACCGATAATGACACCGCCGGGGTGTATGTCTCGGCCCTGAGCGGCACCAGCACCAGCGAGTCTGGTGGCAGCATCACTTTCAGCGTGTGGCTGAATAGTCAGCCCACCGCCAATGTGATTGTCCCGATCACCAGTGGCGATACGACCGAAGGCACGGTGAGTCCGACTACCCTCACTTTCACCGCCGCGAACTGGAAAGTTCTGCAAACCGTCACCGTCACCGGCGTGAATGATTTCGTGGTAGATGGCCCAATCACCTATGCGGTGCAGCTTGTGCCAGCCGTGAGTACCGATCCCTTCTATGGCGGGAAGTTCGCACGGACAATCGGCCCGCTAACAAATGATGACAACGATGTTGGTGGGGTGAATGTTGAGATCCTCGGGAGCAGCAGCACCAGCGAGGCAGGCGGCAGTGTCACCCTTAAGGTGTGGCTCAATAGCGAACCGACGGCGAATGTCACCATCCCGATCACGAGCAATGATCTGACCGAGGGTACGGTGAGTCCGGCCAGCCTGACTTTCACGCCGACTACCTGGGATGCAGCGCAACTCGTCACCGTCACCGGCGCGGATGATTTCGTTGATGATGGAAATATCGCGTATACCGTCAGCGTTGGCCCCGCCAGCGATGCCGACGCGATTTACCGCAGTGTGGCGGCGCGCACTGTCAATCTGACGAACATTGATAACGATACCGCCGGGATTACCGCTGATCCCGTCAGTGGGGCGGTGACGGAGGGTGGGGCAACCGCAACCATTCGCGTGGCGCTGGACAGTCAGCCGACGGACACGGTGGTGATTACCGCTACTGCCGATGCCAAACTGTATGTGGACGGGTTGGCCAGTACGGTGCTGACGATCACGCCCGACACGTGGAATACGGCCCGAATCATCACGGTGTCGGCGGTTGACGATCTGATCGCCGAGGGGCCGCATAGCGGAAACATCACCTTTAGTGTGGACAGCGCCGATCCACTCTATCGCCCGCTCACAATTGCGCTCGCCACGGTGCAGATCATAGATAACGATGTTCCGCCCGATCTGACGATCTTGGCGCAGAGCGGCACCACCACCAGCGAGAACCTCGATACCGTCACATTCAAGGTGGCGCTGACTCGGCAACCTCTGGCGGATGTCACGGTGCCGATCTCCAGTGATAACGTAGGCGAGGGGACGGTTGGCCCGGCGAGCCTGATCTTCACGGCTGCGAACTGGAATGTGCCACAGACCGTCACCGTCACCGGCGTAAATGATGCGGTTGCCGATGGCGATAGAGTCTACCGCGTGCAGGTCGGCCCGACCAGCAGTAGCTCGGCGGTGTACAACGGCCTTGGACTAAAAACCATTACGCTGACGAACATTGATAACGACAGCGCCGGGGTGATCGTGACACCGGCCACATCGTTGAGTCTGACAGAGGGTGGGCAGACCTCCACCTATACCGTAGAACTGGGCAGCCAACCCATCGCCGATGTGATGATTGCGGTTAGCGCCGATGCTCAGTTGCGCATCGGTACGCCTGCGCCCACTCTTTCCGCGTTGAGCCTGACCTTCACGCCAGGAAACTGGAATCAACCGCAGACGGTAACGGTCTCGGCGTTTGACGACGCGATTGCCGAGAACCCAGACTTCCGCCAGATCACGCACAGCACCGCGAGCGCGGATCCGAATTACAACGCGATGACCGTTGCCCGTGTGGGCGCGAACATCACCGATAACGACACCGCCGGGATCACGGTCAGCCCGACCAGCGGGCTGGTCACGACGGAGTCGGGCGGCCCGGCGACCTTTGGCGTGGCGCTGACAAGCGAGCCAACGGCGAATGTCACGATTGCGCTGGACAGCAGTAACACGGCTGAGGGCACGGTGAGTCCGGCCAGCATGACCTTCACCGCCGCGAACTGGAGCGTCCCGCAGACCGTCACCGTGACCGGTGTAGACGACTTTGTGGTTGACGGGCCTGTGGCCTACACCGTCAGCGTTGGCCCAACCAGCAGCGCCGATCCGTTCTACAGCGGCATGGCAATCACGCCTGTTAGCCTGAGCAATTCTGATAATGACACGGCGGGGGTGAACCTTTCGGCAACAAGTGGAACAACCAGCGAGGCCGGGGGTACGATGACTTTCAGCGTCTGGTTGAACAGCCAGCCGACGGCGACTGTCTCCATCCCGCTGATCAGCAGCAACACGACTGAGGGCACGGTGAGTCCGGCCAGCCTGACCTTTACACCAACCACCTGGAACACACCGCAGACCGTCACCGTGACCGGGGTGGATGACTTTGTAGTTGACGGGAACATAAACTACACCGTCACTGTCGGCCCAACCAGCAGTACCGACCTGCTTTATGGCGGCACTCTCACCCAAACGGTGAACGTGGTCAACCTTGATAATGACACGGCGGGGATGAACATCTCGGCAACGACCGGAACGACCAGTGAGGCTGGGGGGACGACGACCTTCAGTGTCTGGCTGAACAGTCAGCCGACGGCCACTGTCACTATCCCCCTAGTCAGCAGCGATACCACCGAGGGTGTGGTCAGTCCGGCTAGCCTGACTTTCACCGCCGCGAACTGGAACGTCCCACAGATCGTCACCGTGACCGGCGTAGATGACTTTGTGGTTGACGGGAATATGGCCTACAGCGTCAACGTTGGCCCGACCAGCGGCGGCGACCCGCTCTACAACAACACCTTCCCCAAGACGGTGAGCCTGACCAACCTCGACAACGACACGGCGGGGGTGAACATTTCGGCAACGACCGGAACAACCAGCGAGGCGGGTGGCACGGCGACCTTCAGCGTCTGGCTCAACAGCGAGCCGACGGCGGATGTCATCATCCCCCTAGCCAGCAGCGATACCACCGAGGGTGTGGTGAGTCCGGCCAGCCTGACTTTCACCGCCGCGAACTGGAACGTCCCGCAGACCGTCACCGTCACCGGCGTAGATGACTTTGTGGTTGACGGAAACATAAACTACACCGTCGGTGTTGGCCCCGCCACCGGTGGCGATCCGCTCTACAACGGTAGTTTCCCGAAGACGGTGAGCCTGGTCAATCTCGATAATGACGTTGCCGGGGTGAACATTTCGACAACCACCGGGACAACCAGCGAGGCAGGTGGGGCGGCAACCTTCAGCGTCTGGCTGAACAGCGAGCCGACGGCAGATGTCACCATCCCGCTGGCCAGCAGCGACACCACCGAGGGTGCGGTCAGCCCGGCCAGCCTGACCTTTACCGCCGCGAACTGGAACGTCCCGCAGACCGTCACCGTCACCGGCGTAGATGACTTTGTGGTTGACGGGAACATAAACTACACCGTCGGCATTGGCCCAGCCAGCGGCAGCGACCCGCTTTACAACGGTAGTTTCCCGAAGACGGTGAGCCTAGTCAATCTCGATAATGATACGGCGAATGTCACGATTACCAATGTCACACTGCCAGAGGGCAACGCAGGCACGACCGCGTTTATCTTCACGGTGAACCTGAGCAACATCGCCTCCAGAGATGTGATCGTGGACTACACCACGGTTGATCAGACAGCCACCGTAGCGGGTAACGATTACACGGCAGCCACTGGTACGCTGACGATCCCGGCGGGCAGTCTGAGCGGCACCATCACGGTCAATGTGACCGGCGACACCATTCCCGAACCCGACAAGACATTTCTGGTACGGCTATCGAACCTGCGGACATCAGGCGTCGGCGCAATCGCGGTGACGCTGGCCGGTGCGCAGGGTACGGGGATGATCACCAATGATGACTTCCCGACAGTGAGCATCGGCAGTCCAGCCAGTAACGAGGGGAACGGCCTACTACCGAACGTGGTGATGAACTTCCCAGTGACGCTCTCGGCACCAATGCCGACGGGATACACTATGGTGGTGAACTATGGTGCTACAGCAAATGGCACCGCAACGGCAGGCTCGGACTACACATTCGTTCCGGCTGGCACATTCACCTTTATTGCGAACGGCGTTACGGTACAGACCATCCCAGTGACGATCTTGGGCGACACGATTTTTGAGCTGGATGAAACCTTTAGTATCTCGCTGACTAGCGCAACCGTCGGGGTGGTTGCGGTGCCAATCACCTCGGCGACCGGCACGGGGACAATCCTCAACGACGATACGCTGACCGCCAGCATTAACTCGGTCTCTCAGAATGAAGGTAACGGCCCCGGTACCACACCGATGAACTTCACAGTGAGCCTGAACGCACAGGCATCGGCGATCACCGCACCGGTGACGGTGAACTATGGGCCGACGGTGAGTGGTACGGCTTTTGATACAACGACGGCGGCGGGGGCTGCGGACTATACGCCACTCGCGGCAGGATTTGTGATCATTGGTGCCGGGACAACAAGTCAGGCTATCCCCCCGGTGGCCATCATCGGTGACACAACCTATGAACTGAATGAGACCTTTACATTGACGTTGACCGGCACGAGTGCGGGGGTGATTTCGGCGACGAACGGCACCGGGACGGGGACAATCCTCAACGACGATACGCTGACCGCCAGCATTGATTCGCCTTCTCAGGCTGAGGGCAATGGCACTGGGACGATGAACTTTACGGTGAGCCTGAACGCGCAGGCGTCGGCGATCACCGCGCCGGTGACAGTGAACTATGGTGCGACGGTGAGTGGTACGGCTTTTGATACAACGACGGCGGCGGGGGCTGCCGACTACACGCCGCTCGTGGCAGGAACGGTAAACATCGGTATCGGCGCAACAAGCCAGACCATCGTGGTACCCATCATCGGCGACACGACCTATGAGGCGAATGAGACCTTTACGCTGACGCTGACTAGCGCGAGCGCGGGGGCGATCTCGCTGACGAACGGCACCGGCACGGGGACGATCCTCAACGATGATTCGTCCATCAAACTCAAAATCACTGATGTGACGCTCGCTGAGGGAACCTCGATTCCCTCCGCCACCACCGCATTCACCTTCACCGTGAGCCTGGACTACCCCGCCGATGCGCCTGTAAACGTAACCTATAAGACGGCCAACCTGACGGCTGCGGCGGGCAGTGACTATACCGCAACGAGCGGTACACTCATCATCCCGACGACCTCACTCGGCAACACAACCGGCACGATCACGGTAACTGTGATCGGCGACGCCATCCCCGAGCAGAACGAGACCTTCGCTGTGCAGTTGTTGAGTCTAACTTATGGGACGATCCCGGTGGTGATTGCCGACAACCAGGGTCTGGGGACGATCACCAATGATGATGGAACGATACCGATGGTGGGCTTTAGCGCCGTCACCTATAGCGTGGGTAAGACTGATGGCAATGCGGTGCTGCGGGTACGCCTGAGTATGCCGGCTCCTAGCCCGATCAGCGTGCCGTATACGCTGGTAAATGGTACGGCAATAGCACCTACCGACTACACGAATCTCCCAAGCCCACTGAACTTCATCGCAGGAGAAATCGAGAAGACGATCCTTGTGCCGATCATCCCTGTCGCCACCGCCCAGCCAGACAAGGTCTTCACAGTGGTTCTTGGCACGGCGACAGGCGCCACTCTTGATCCAGCCAGGACTACCGCCACTGTTGCGATCATTGATGACGACAAAGCATTGCCGACCGCAGATGCGGGCTTTCTCCAAACGGCTGGGCCGAACTATCTTAATGGGAACCAATGGAATTTCTACGCCAGTGGTGGTACCAACTATACGTACATGCGGATTGACGTGCCCTGCGGGGTCACCAGTCCGCCGCCTGTCCAGATTGATCTACACGACGCAGGGATGAATACCGCTTCGGTAGGAGCGTCGAACAATTCCGCGATTTCGGATGAGGTGGTGGCACCACTCGTTGGTCCTCCCGGTGCCCCCCCCGACAACACAACCTTCAATCTCTATAAGATGCCCACGGGCTGGAGCTATGACGCGAGCGGACTGCACGTACCAGCGCCAGCGCTGCTAAGTACCTATTTACTACAGACGGTAAACTATCTTCCAGACACTACGAGTGGTCTCTGGAACACCTTCGCGACCATTAGTGCCACCGCAAGCCCCGTGATTGATCCCACGGGTTGTGGCACCTACCTGCTACGAGCGTCGGTCTCGGACAATGATGTCAATGGCTGGGGCATTCGGGTAGGCTGGCAGGTTGTTGCGCCAACCGTCCCGCCAACCGCACCGAATGCACACAGCAGTGTTGCTGCGCTGCCCGGCAGCGGCGATGAAATCTCCGTCGGCATCCTACAGAACACGCTTCGTCACATTCGGGGTCTCGATGAGTGTACGACCTTCTACGAGTATGTGAGCCCGGGTCAGGCGACGGCAACCTTCAATAACTACGATCTTGACTACAGCAATCCCGTCCCTCCCCCGGCGATGACCGCACGCGTGCGCTACTACCCGCCGAGTTCCAGCTACGATCCGCTGGCGAATACCGGCGGCATCGCAGGGGCGGCCTCTATTAACGGCGAGTGGAACGGGGGGAATGCTGCTACCCGTGGCGGTGATGTTGTTGCCAACCCCGAATCAGGCTGGTGGCGCATCGTCACCTGCACAGACACTGCGGGTTCTCAGAACCAGTACATCCAGGAGGGCCAGACCGATCAGGCTAGCTATACCGTGCAGCCAGGAACCCCCGCGCTCGATCTGAGCCTGACATCGAGTTCGCCTACGGTGCTGGTAGGCAACGACCTGACCTTCACGGCGAACTACACAAACACATCAAGCGGAATCACGGCGGGAGCGGCGGTCGGCACTACCTTCACCGTCACTCTGCCGATCAACCTGACCTACAAGAGTTGTAGTGGTGCCTCCTCCTGCACACTGTCCACAGATGGGAGAACCCTGACAATCACAGTGCCTACCGTTGTCGCCGGGGCGCCGATGGGCAACGTGACATTCATAACCACTGCAAGCACGCCCACCGGCCCTGTCGGGGTGAGCCTACTGGCGGACTATAAGGATGTGCTGGGCAACCCCTTTGTCGGCAGTACAGGGAGTGTGGTGAGTATTCAATAGGGCGTGTCTCGCGCTACCGCATGAGTAGCGCTGTCAGGCTAGACGAAGTGTGGTTCTTTGCGCCTTTGCGCCTTTGCGTCAAACCATGCGCGCATGTGACGCAAAGACGCAAAGACGCAAAGAGAGAAAAGGTCTGCCAGTTCTACTGGCAGACCTTTTGTATGAGAGAGAGGTAGGCGTTTCACCTCACACGCATGTTCACCTCACGCTCACGGAGTACCGGAATGTCGTATGGGCGCGTCCCCAGTTCTACGAGGCGATTGGCCATAATCAGGGCGTGGAGGGCGTCTTCACCGCGCACGTGCGGCTCGCGTTGGTAGCGCACGGAATCACTGAATGATCGCAACTCCTCGACCAATGGCTCGCGGCGCTGGATCTTCTGGCGGATCATGCGCCCTTCGCTCACCCCCAGCACTGCCAGTTCGTGCCACGCCTTGTCACGGCAAAGGTCGTTCTCGTAGAAGGTAAGATCCTGAGTGATATAGTTGGCGACAAACATGCCGCGCTCGCCGACCACGCTCAGTTCACGGATTTTGGTGGGGGTGAGCCAGTTAATATCGAGGGTGCCAATCACCCCATTTTTGAAGTGGAGCAATGCCGAGAGAACGTCTTCGTGACTGGGATGAACGTGGCGGCTCATCTCAACGTGCATGCGGTCAATCGGCGAATCAATCAGATAGTTGAGGATGTCCATATCGTGGGTGGCCAGATCGATCACCACACCGACATCAACAATGCGGGCGGGGAAGGGGCCAACCCGGCGGACGATGATCTGGAAGACGCTGCCGAGTTCCTGGCAATCCAGGCACTCTTTGAGGGCAATGATTGCCGGGTTGAAACGCTCGATATGGCCGACGGTGAGGATCACACCGCGCCGATGGGCGCGGTCTATCAGATCACGACCCTCGGCAACGGTCGCGGCGATGGGCTTTTCAATCAGCAGGGCGACGCCATAATCAATCACCTCGGCGGCAACCCGGTAGTGATCATGCGTGGGGACAACTACCGACACCAGATCGAGATTCTCGTGAGCCAGCATCTCTCGGCAATCGGTATAGGCACGACAGCGGTACATATAGGCAGTCTGCTCGGCAATCGTCTGGTTGGCGTCACTCACCGCCACCAGTTCAACCCCCTCCATACTGGCGTAGACGCGGGCGTGGTTGCGGCCCATACTGCCAACACCGATAACTGCAGCACGAAGTGTGGCTCCCATGATATTTCTCCTGTGGGATTACGGATTGTGGATTGTGGATTGTGGATTGTGGATTGGCCGCAATCTACAATCTACAATCTACAATCTACAATCGCTAATACGCTCCGCGTCCGGCGATTACTGTCGGGATGGTGCGATAGATAATGTAGAGGTCGAGCCAGATCGAGTGGTTGCGGATGTACTGGATGTCGAGGCGAACTCGATCCTCGTAGCCCAGGTTGCTGCGACCGCTGATCTGCCAGAGTCCGGTGAGGCCGGGGCGCACGCTGAGCAGGCTGTGTTGCCAGCGACCGAAATGGGTCAGTTCTTCTTTGGTGAGCATGCGCGGGCCGACAAGACTCATCTGACCAAGGATGACATTCACGAGTTGCGGCAGTTCATCAATGCTTGTCTGACGTAGAAAGGTTCCGATCCGCGTGATC
>CAIXLU010000451.1 GCA_903920315.1 uncultured Oscillochloris sp. | reverse complement strand
GGTGATTGCAGATTGCAGATTTTGATCATCGGGCGCAATCTGCAATCTGCAATCTACAATCTGCAATTCAGCGCCGATAAAATCGGCCAGGGCCGAGCCGAGCCCGAACCATCCGGGAAGGGTGTGGCGATTTTGCATCCAACTGAAGACCCAGGGGATGGCGCGCAGATCCTCGATGCGGGCGCTGTTGCGACGGCTGGCCGGGCGCGATCCGATGCGCAGACGACTGATCTCGGCGATAGGGGTTGCTTCGCGAAAGTAGGTAAAAAACTCGGGGTTGCCGTAGACCATGCTGCGGTAGGCATTCCGTGCGGTGGCGGCGATCTGTTCCATCGCCGCTGTCCACGTCGGCTCGGGAGGTCTGAGCGTCTCGGGAAAACCGGCGCGTAGCACGGCGTTCACCACCTGCTCCAAATGGCGATGCGCGGTGCGCGGGTCGAGATAACGGTCGGAGATTACCTCGCCCTGGTCGGTCATCTTGATCTGGCCATTGAGTGTGCCGGGGGGCTGGGCCAGGATGGCCTGACCCGCCGGGCCACCGCCACGTCCCACCGCTCCACCACGACCGTGGAAGAGGCGCAGGCGCAGGCCGTGGTGCTCGGCCAGGGCGTCGAGAGAGACCTGGGCCTGGTAGAGCGCCCAGTTCGCCGAGGCGAATCCGCCCTCTTTGTTGCTGTCCGAGTACCCAAGCATAATCTCCTGCACGTCACCACGCAGGCGCAGGTGTTCGCGGTAGATCGGCAGGGCCAGGCACGTCTCCATCAAAAGCGGCGCATGAACCAGATCGTCGCCGGTTTCAAACAACGGCACCACATTCAGCAGACTGAAGCGGCCCGGCTCGTACAGACCCACCTCGCGGCAGAGCAGCAGTACGGCCAGCATGTCGCTGACGCTCGTTGTCGTGCTGATAATGTAATTCTCGATCAGCTGCGGGTCAATCTGCTCCAGCAGAGCGGCCACCACCCGGAAGGTCTGGATAGTCTCGGCGGTTTCGGGGCTATAGTTCGAGAGCCGAGTCTCCGAGAGCGGGCGTGGGCTGGCGATCTCGGCGCAGAGCAGGGCGATCTTCTCCGGCTCGCCCAAATCGGCGTAGGTGGCGCAAACCCCGGCGACCGTAAGCAGTTCGTTCAGGGCACTCAGGTGGCGTCCGCTGTGCTGGCGAATGTCGAGGGTTGCCGTGTTGAGGCGAAAGGTGTCACCTTGGCGATCATATCGCGCAGCACCCCATTGGCTACCAGGGCACCGCCATTGGCAGACAGACTCGTGTGCATCAGATGCAGGTCGGCCAACAACTCCCCGCTGTGGAAGTAGACATCGGGCTGCGGAACCGGCGGCGGATCCTGACCCCAGTGCAACTCCGTGAGCAGGGTATGCTGGAGAGTGCGCTCCAGACGGGCGCGGATCAGCTCGATAAGACAGCGGTAGGGTTCGCGGATGTGGTGCGGGCTGATTGCGTGGGCCGTGTCGGGGAACAGCTCGCTGTAGTGAGCGATTCGCTCCATCAACTCGGAGTTCACAGCAACCTGCTGCAGAGACTGACTCAGATCGGTATGCAGTCCAGCCATACTGGTGATCAGGTGGCGGAGCATGCCGGCGCGCATCATCCGCACCGTCGCCACCGTCACCTCGGGGGTGACAAGGGATTGCCGTCGCGGTCGCCGCCCATCCAACTGCCAAAGCGGATGACCGGCGGGAGCCGCCACTGGTGTTCGGGGTAGTATTCCGACAGGGCGGTACCCAGTTCGCGGTTAATCTTTGGCAGCAGATCCCAGAGAACACGCTGGAAGTAATAGATCCCGTTCTCCACCTCATCAAGCACCGAAGGCTTCTCGATGCGGACATCATCGCTCTGCCAGAGGCCGACGATCTCGCGCTCGATCTGGCTGATCGCGACGATATGCTCGTGGGGCAGCAGCGGGGAGGTACGCATCGTCAGATCAATGAGCGTATCGAAAATCCCGCGCAGCTTGTTGATGGTCGTGCGACGCTTCGACTCGGTGGGGTGGGCGGTGAGTACCGGCATGATCACGGCGTGGTCAAGCCATGCCTGGATGGACTCGGCGGCGACGCCGTGGGCACGCAGCGCCGCTACCGCATCAGCAATACCCTCGGCGCGAGGCGCAGGGTAACGCTGGCGGTCGCGCACACTGAGTATGCGCAGGCGCTCGACGCCCTCGGCCAGATTGACCAGCCCAAAATAGAGCGTGAATGCTTTGATCAATCCCTGCAACTCGCCCAGAGAACGCTCCGCGATCAAGGCGGTGAGCTGAG
>CAIXLU010000450.1 GCA_903920315.1 uncultured Oscillochloris sp. | reverse complement strand
CGAAGCTGACAATCTCGCCTTTTTAGGTGTTTGATACATCACAGATGTCGTTAAAAATGCCAGCTTCGCTGGCATTTTTAACGACATCTGTGATTATTTGACCGGAACGGGTACAACACCCGTTGGCTCCTGGCCCTTCAACGAGGCCAGGATCAGGTCGCGGTTCATGCGTGCGATCACGTCCAGGCTGATCTGCTTTGGGCAGACTGCCGAACACTCGCCGATGTTCGTGCAACTGCCAAAGCCCTCGGCATCCATCTGCGAAACCATGTTGATCGCCCGTTGCGTACGTTCGGCCTGGCCCTGCGGTAGAAATCCCAGGTGCGCGATCTTCGCTCCGGCAAAGAGCATTGCCGAGGCATTTGGACACGCTGCGACACAGGCTCCGCAGCCAATGCACGCCGCCGCATCCATTGACAGTTCGGCCATGTCCTTGGGTATCTGCACTGCGTTCGCGTCCGGTGCCGAGCCGGTCGAGGCGCTGATAAACCCGCCCGACTGGATGATTCGGTCAAAGGCACTGCGATCCGTCGCCAGATCTTTGATGATCGGAAAGGGCTTGGCTCGCCAGGGTTCAATGGTGATCGTGTCGCCATCCTTGAAGCTGCGCATATGCAGTTGGCAGGCGGTCACGCCGCGCACCGGGCCGTGGGATATGCCGTTGATCATCAGCGAACACATCCCGCAGATACCCTCACGGCAGTCGTGGTCGAACGCAATCGGATCCTCATTGCGCAGGATGAGATCTTCGTTCACGATGTCGAGCATCTCAAGGAACGACATGTCTGGGCTTACGTGGGGAGCCTGGTAAGTCTTGAATGATCCTGGCGCGCCCCCGTTCTTCTGCCGCCAGACAATAAGGGTCAGTTTCATGTCGCTATCGCTCCCAATTTTAGATTTTGGATTTTGGATTTTAGATTGCTCCGCAATCCAAAACCCCAAATCTAAAATCTAAAATTACTTATAGCTCCGCTGGCTCGGGTGGACGTACTCGAAGCTCAGGGGCTCTTTGTTCAGTTGGGGCTTGGCAAGATCTCCGCTGTAGGCCCATGCCGCCACATACGAAAAGTTCGCATCGTCACGCTTCGCCTCACCCTCATCGGTCTGGCTCTCCTCGCGGAAGTGGCCGCCACACGACTCGGTGCGGTGCAGGGCGTCAATGCACATCAGTTCAGCCAACTCGAAGAAGTCGGCAACTCGCCCGGCCTTCTCTAGCGACTGGTTCATCTCTTCGTTGACCCCCACCACCTTCACATTCTTCCAGAACTCTTCGCGCAGCACGGGGATGCGCGCCAGAGCCTGACGCAGACCGGCGTCGGTGCGCCCCATCCCGCACTTCTCCCACAGCAGTTTGCCCAGCTCGCGGTGGAACGAATCCACTGTGCGCGTGCCGTTGATGCTCAACAACTTCTTCGTCTGGCCCGTCACCTCGGCCTCCGCCTGAGTAAACTCGGCCCGGTCGGTACTCATGTTATCGGCCTTGACCTGGGCCAGGTAATTGCTCAGCGTGTAGGGCAGCACGAAGTAGCCGTCGGCCAAACCCTGCATCAGCGCCGAGGCTCCCAGGCGGTTCGCCCCATGATCCGAGAAGTTTGCCTCGCCGCCTACAAACAGGCCGGGGATGCTGGACTGGAGGTTGTAGTCCACCCATAAACCACCCATCGTGTAGTGGATGGCCGGGTAGATCCGCATCGGCATCTCGTAGGGGTCATCGCCAGTGATCTGCTTGTACATGTCAAAAAGGTTGCCGTAACGCTCGGCGATCACCTTCTTGCCCAGGCGCTTGATCGCGTCGGCAAAGTCTAGGTAGACACCCAGGCCGCCGGGGCCGACGCCACGGCCCGCGTCGCAGACCTGCTTCGCGTTGCGCGAGGCCACGTCACGCGGCACGAGGTTGCCGAAGCTCGGATAGCGCTCCTCCAGGTAGTACTCGCGCTCCTTTTCCGGGATGTCCTTCGGGTTGCGCGTATCACCCTTCCTCCTCGGCACCCAGATCCGCCCATCGTTACGCAGCGACTCGCTCATCAGCGTCAGCTTGCTCTGGTGGTCGCCGGTGACGGGGATGCAGGTCGGGTGGATCTGCGTGTAGCAGGGGTTAGCCAGAAAAGCTCCCTTGCGGTGTGCGCGCCAGATCGCCGTGTTGTTACAGCCCTTGGCGTTCGTGCTCAGGTAGAAGACATTTCCGTAGCCGCCGGTGGCCAGCACCACCGCATCGGCCACATGCCGCTCGATCTTGCCCGTTACCATATCGCGGGTGATGATCCCACGGGCACGCCCGTCAACTACGACCAAATCGAGCATCTCGGTGCGCGGGAACATCTTCACCGTACCGGCGGCGATCTGCCGAGCCAGGGACGAGTAGGCTCCCAGCAGGAGTTGCTGGCCGGTCTGCCCGCGTGCATAAAAAGTCCGGCTCACCTGCGCACCGCCAAAGGAGCGGTTGTCGAGGTAGCCGCCGTACTCACGGGCGAAGGGCACACCCTGGGCCACACACTGGTCAATGATATTGGGTGAAACCTCTGCCAGACGATGCACATTGGCTTCGCGGGCACGGTAGTCTCCTCCTTTGATGGTGTCATAAAAAAGACGGTAAACAGAATCGTTGTCGTTCTGATAATTCTTCGCTGCATTAATACCGCCCTGTGCGGCTATTGAGTGCGCCCTTCTCGGGCTGTCCTGGTAACAGAAAGCAGTTACATTGTAACCCAGCTCAGCAAGGGAGGCCGCAGCGGAAGCACCGGCCAGACCGGTTCCTACTACGATTACATCCAGTTTTCGCTTGTTCG
>CAIXLU010000449.1 GCA_903920315.1 uncultured Oscillochloris sp. | reverse complement strand
CCATTGCTGCCGCAGGTGGGCTGGTTCCCGTCACGGGCGAGGATGTCGAGGACGAAGCCAATCTTTCCGTCGCCGATGTCTTTGGTGGTGGTGCGGCCGCAGACGGCGGTGCCTACCAGAGCCTGTACATTCAACCCTACGGTGGGTGTGAATCCCCAACTGGCATCTAGGGTGCCGTAGACGGTGGATGGCGGCGCGGGTAGGAAGTCCTGTGCGCTTAGGCCGGGGATGGGCAGGGCTACGCTTGTGGCTTTGGTGAGATGCAGCCAGTAGCTCGCACCTTCAACCAGCCTCGTCAGGTCGTTCGCCCAGCTCGGCATCTGTGGGCTGAAAACCTTCCAGGGGTCGGCGCTGTCGGTTGAGCTGTAGCCATAGACAATGTCGTAGGCAGCCTGATCGTGGGCCGATTGGAGGGCTAGGGGCAGATCTTGGCTTGCGCCGGGATAGGCGTAGAGCAGGCTCCAGCCGGAGCGGCTGAAGTTTAGGCGTAGGCTGGTGATCAGTACGTAGAGACCGGGCGCAGCCTGGACGGTGACGGCGGCCTCATTGCGATCCATGTCCACACGGGTGGGCAACTCTTGCCAACGGGTGCCGTTGTGGAAGAGAACCCGCACGTCCGACTCCATGCCCGTCGGCACGTCACTCTGGGCATAGCTCATGCTCAGGGAGATCGGATTATTCAGATTGCTCAGCATTGTGGGGTCGGATGCGAGCAGACGGTAGCCCTGACCAACTGCGGTAGCCCAGGGCGGCAGAGTCGGCAGGCTGGAGGCACGCTGGAGGGCGAAGAATTGGCCCGTGGCGAAGGATGTATCTTCGGCAAAGAGCGTGGCTTGTCCATCAGGCGAGACCGCCGGGGCGTCGCGGCGATCTCGCGCCGGGGGCATGTAGCGTGGGGATGGATTGCCGCCTACGGCGTAATCACTAATCGTTTCGCGGCCTAGCGAATCGTTCGGAATCCAGACCCGCACCAGACCTTCCTCAAGCACACGTGGCAAGGCCACGTCAGCGCGATAGAAACCACCCGCCAGCGGCAGGGTTGCACTCACCGGCACGGTGGTTCCCTCTCGCGGGTAGATCTGGAACTGGAGGGCGCTGGGCAGGGTGGTCGTACTCACCGTGCTGGCCTGGATAACGATGCGCAACGTCATCGTGGGCGTGCCGCTGGCCCCTGGATAGGTAATCGGGGTGATCTGGAGATCGGGAGACCAGCCAGGTGCGCTGCTGAGGTGCAGGCCGGTGGGGCTGAGAGTGCAGCCCAGCAGAGATTTTGCGATGTCGAAGACGCAGAGCCGATCACCGTCGCGGTAGCCACGGGCGATTACCTGTCCGGCACTAGGCATACCCAGATCAATTGGCAATTGGTTTTCGGCGGGGAAGATCAGCGTCCGCGCACCGGGCGAGGCATTATAGCGCCCACCGCTGGGCGGGATGACCGTGTAGGTGTCGGATGCATTGATGGCCGTATCGGCGGCAGTCGCGTCGTTGATCACCGTGACGCCGAGGGGCAAGACGACTGGGCCAGGATT
>CAIXLU010000448.1 GCA_903920315.1 uncultured Oscillochloris sp. | reverse complement strand
GAGGGTCGTATGCGTCGGCATATGCACTCGCTGCCGGGTTCGCCCGGTAGGGCACCCGTAAACGTGCCGTACTGCTCGGATGCCGACTCGTCGGTAGCGCCAGAGCAAAGCCCCCGCCTTTAGGCGGGTGGTGGTTTACACCAACCTCTTAGGGATTGCCCCATGTCACATCGTAGTCTCTTCTGGCCAGTCACGCTGATTGCCATTGCTGTTGCCACACTGATGCTGATGTTTGTCTATGCACCCGTTGGCTCGCCGATCATTGTCGCTGTCGCCGCTGATGATTGCCCCAGGGGGGATGGCTACCAAGCCTGCGTGGATGCCACAGCATCGGCTGTGGTCAAGGCAATAATTGACCCTAAAAAGATTCTTGCCGGGTGCCCAACCTTGGGGCCTGCGAATGAGCCGCCCTATCCGCCCTACGCAGACTGCTTGAAGACACGCACGGCGATTCTGCTTCAGACGGAGCTTGCCGGGGCCACGGCAACATCCGTGCCCACATCCGCAAGCAGTAGCGGATCCCAGCCGGTGGTAGTCGCAACGCCCACGCCCACCTTCACCTCGACAAGCACTGCCACCAGTACCCGTATCGCGTCGGTCACACCGCAGACGATGGCGATTCTTTTCTCTACGCCTACCGTTCGGGCGACCCCAACGGCGACGCCCAGCGTCGATTCACTGGCAGCGGATCTCGCCATCATCCCCTGTCTTCCTGGCGATGTGATACCCGTTAATGGGAGTGTAGGCGCGGAGGAGGCATTGATTGTCTCCTTTGGAGGCCGGTCCGTGGGCGGTGGATTCTCTCGCAAGGATGGCAGTTACAGCATTCTCCTGCGCATCGGTGACGAGCGACCAGGAACCTATCGTGTTCAGGTGCAAGAGCGGGCAACCCGCACGATGATCCGCGAGTTTAACTGCCAGGTGTCCGCCGCGACCGGCCTATAAACCGGTGAGCCTGCGTGTGATCGCACGACCGCTCACCATGTCACGCAGAGCGCAGCGAAGCGTCCCGGCGATGGTAATGCTCGCCGGGACGCTTCGCTCTGTGTGACATGGCGAGTTCTGCGATAGTGCCAATTATGGACGTACAGTGAAAAATGGGAGAACATACTCTTGGAAACAAAGATTAACGACATCAGGATGCGCTATGAGGATGAGGGCAGCGGCCCGGCGCTCCTGCTCATCCACGCATTCCCACTAGCCGGCGCGATGTGGCGACCACAGGTGGAGTCGCTTCACGACCAATTCCGCCTGATCGTGCCCGACCTACGCGGCTTTGGCGGTAGCGATGCGCCGCCCGGCCCCTATACGATGGATCAGCAGGCCGATGATCTCGCCGCCCTGCTCGATCACCTGGGGGTAGAGCAGGCAATCCCGTGCGGCCTCTCGATGGGCGGCTACATCGCGATGGCCTTCATGCGCCGTCACTCTGCTCGCGCCCGCGCCCTCATCCTGGCCGACACCCGTGCTGGTGCCGATAGCGCGGAGGCGCGGGCCGGGCGCGAGGCGAACGCTGTACTTGCCGAAACCCAGGGTGCCGCCGCCATCGCCGACAAGATGATCCCCGGCCTGGTGGCCCCCGGCACCGGCCAGAATGTACGGGACGCCCTGCGCGATATGATTGTCGCCAATTCGCCACAGGGCATCGCCGCTGCCCTGCGCGGCATGGCCATCCGCCCCGACTCAACCGCGAGCCTGAGCGCGATCAGCGTACCTACCCTGGTAATTGTTGGCGAGCAGGATGGCCTAACACCGCAGATCGAGGCCAACCAGATCAGTACAGCTATCGCTAGGAGCCATGTGGCTGTACTGCCGAACGCTGGCCACATCAGCAGCATGGAGTCGCCAGTTGTCTTCAACGGGATGCTGCGTGTCTTCCTGGACGAGAACGGCATCGTTTAGCGGTAGACAAGGTTTCAGGTGCCAGGTTTCAGCGCGAGAATTCGTAGTGGGCGCTTCAGCGCCCAAGCGGCTGAAGCGCCCACTACGAACGTCGTACATAGTAAAGCTGTTCTGAACCATGTCAGACAAGGCAATACCTTCGCCAAAACTGACTGTGAACGGAAATGGCTTCTAGGGAGCAGCACCCACGCCAAGGCCGATGCGCCGCTGAATGCGGAACACACCCGTATCAGTGCGATAGATCCAGGGCCTCCTGACCCGCATCGGGGCATCGCTCGCGCTGACCTATCTGGTGCGGGATGGGCATTTCGGCAACCACAATGCCGTGCTGATGGCCCGCCGGCTCGGCGTGCATTTGATCGACTCGGCGTTGTACTATCCGTATGACGGCCCCTACGCCGGACGTGGTCCGCGTCGGATCTATGGTGAGCGGATCGACCCGACCGCCATCCCGGAGCGTTTCCTGAAACAGACCACCGTAGACAATCACGTGGAGACGCGCATCTATCAGGTTGAGGCGCGACACGAGACCTTTGAGCAACCGCTGAATGTGGTCGTGATCGTCAAGCGCCATCAACTCACGGGCAAGCAGGCGCACGTCTACCTCTTCAGTAGCGACCGTACCCTGGCCTGGGATGTCCTACGCGATGATTACCAGTTGCGGTTCCACATCGAGTTTGTCTTTCGTGATGCCAAGCAATACGGGGGCTTGGAGGATTTCATGGTCGTCACCGAGACGGCTGTCACGAATGCGATGAACCTGGCCTTCTTCATGGTCAACCTGAGTCGTCGCCTGGTGCGAGATCGCCGTCGGAGCGACCCGAACGCCAGCGTCCTGGATCTCAAAGCCGACTACCGTGGGCGTGCCTATGCCGAGAAAGTGATAAAACTCCTTCCGGAAAAGCCAGAGCCGGGTTTATTGCAGCGGCTCTTGGCCGTCGTCACCGG
>CAIXLU010000447.1 GCA_903920315.1 uncultured Oscillochloris sp. | reverse complement strand
CTGAAGCGGCCTCAGACAGGCCGCTTCAGCGGCCTTCGCAGGTCATAGCCGAGGCGTTTACGCCCACGGCACGAGAGATCTGCGGACTTCGCATCAGACAGGCCGCTTCAGCGGCCTTCGCAGGTCATAGCCGAGGCGTTTACGCCCACGGCACGAGAGATCTGTGGACTTCGCATCCGCGCCTGCAGGTGCCGGGTTACGATTTAGGAGAGGAGCCAGCGGCAAGATCGCGCACAACCTGGACGATCATCCGGCGCTCGTGGGCCTTGATCCGCTCGTGCAGGCTAACTTCATCATCGTCGGGGAGAATAGGCACCTCGGTGCGTGCCAGGATCGGGCCGTCATCAACGCGGGGAGTGACGCGGTGGATGGTGCAGCCAGTGACCGACATCCCCAGGCGCAGGGCGTCGGGTACCACGTGGGCACCGCGCAGAGCCGGGATGACGAGGCCGGTGCTGGTGGTTACGGTATCGCCGCCATCGGCGGGGAGCAGGGCGGGATGCTGATTGATCACGCGGTTGGGGAAGTGCTGCAGGAAACCCGATGAGAGGATCCGCATGAACCCGGCCAGCACCACCAGATCGGGGGTAAAGGCGGCGACGACCTTGGCGAGACGCTGCTCCCAGGCGGCGCGAACGGCATGGCGCGAGGGGCCGCTGGGTGCGGCGGGGAGCGGAACGCATGCGGCGGCCACGCCCCGCGCCAGCGCCCGCTGGAGTCCGAAGGCATCGCTCCGGTCGCTGACAACCACATGCACTTCGGCGCCGCCAAGATCCCCGGCGTCCTGCGCATCAAAGAGTGCCTGGAGATTGCTGCCAGAGCCGCTGATCAGAACGGCAACAGTGTACAAAGCGGCCCTCACAATTGCAGATTGTGGATTGCGGATTGTGGATTGTGGAGCGTCCGATGCGCAATCCACAATCCACAATCTACAATCCACAATCTACAATCTGGCTACGACGAGCCTTCCTTACCGATGTCCATACGGTGGTGTTTGCCATCAAAGCGAATGCCTGCGGCGGCCTCGTAGGCCCGCTCGCGGGCTTGGCGCAGAGTGGCACCCAGGCCCGTGACACCCATGACGCGCCCGCCGGCGGTGCAGAGCCCGGTGGGACCCAGAGCCGTACCGGCGTGGAAAATGATCACCTTATCATTATCGAGCGCCTCAACGCCACGGATCGCGTCTCCCTTGCGCGGGCGATCAGGGTAGCCAGCAGCGCAGAGAACCACACAGACCGCATAGCCCTTACGGCGGCGCAGCTTCTCGGGCTGGAGTTTGCCGGTAGCGCAGGCGTAGAGCGCCTCTAGCAGATCGCCCTCAATCAGCGGCACCAGCGCCTGCGCCTCCGGATCGCCAAAGCGGGCATTATACTCCAGCACCTTCGGGCCAGTCTCGGTAAGCATAATCCCGACGTAGATCACCCCACGGAAGGGCATGCCGCGTGCGGCCAGAGCGTCTATCGCTGGCTGAATGCAGGTGAGCGCAATCTGGTCAAGCAGACCCAGTGAGACATCGTCAACTGGGGCGACCACACCCATCCCGCCGGTATTCGGCCCAACATCGCCATCGCCAAGGCGCTTGTGATCGCGGGCGGGCGGCAGCACCACCAGCCGACTGCCATCACAGAGTGCCAGCACCGAGACCTCGCGGCCCACAAGGCGCTCCTCAAGCAGAAAACGCTGGTCGGGCAGGTCGCTGTTGAGTTGCTCAATCGCGGCCAGGGTTTCCTCAACGCTGTTGGGCACCACCACACCCTTGCCCTGAGCCAAACCATCAACTTTGACGACCCACACCCCGCCGTGGGAGCGCACAAACGCAGCAGCGGCATCAGCCGAGTCAAAGACATGAAAGGCAGCCGTCGGGATACCCGCCTCGACCATGATCTCCTTCGCGAATGCCTTACTGCTCTCGATCTGGGTTGCCGCTGCGCTCGGGCCAAAGACGGGAATACCGGCAGCCATGAAGAGGTCAGCCATGCCGTCAGCGAGAGGTTTCTCTGGGCCGACCACAACCAAGTCAATCGCCTCGCGCTGAGCGAGATCGACCAGCGAATCCATATGGCTGAGCGGGAAGGGGACATTGTGGCCGTGATGTGCCGTACCCGTGTTTCCGGGTACGCAGAGCAACTTGCCAATCTGGGGCGATTGGGCAATCTTCCATGCCAGAGCATGCTCACGGCCACCTGAGCCAATCAGCAGAACATTCATGTGTACTTTAGAATCTTATTAGTATTGTCACCGTCGCGCCAGTATAGCACACTCGCACGCACTGTGTGCCCGACAGGTACGGCGTACCGCACTTTGTTGAAATTGTATAAAAATCGCCCGTTACTTTTCTCTCGGCGGTGCGACGTTCTGTATGAAGCCGCTCATACTCCAGTAGTAGAGTACAGTGAATGTAATGGGTGTACCATCATGGACAATCAGTGTTACCACGGTTATTATGGCAAACAGACTAAAAATCGACTGGTTATGAGTGTGAGCGACCACGGCAGCCATCACTAGTTTCTCGTCTTGAGCGGTTGCTAGGGTACGACGAATGACGAGCGCCTGATGACCACCACGTGATGCACGACAGCCTCTGTCGTCATTGGTCGCCACTCGCTCATCACAAAATCCGGCCTTTCTAGCAGGAACCGACACAGTGTTCGATGAAGCTGAGCTTTTAGGTCGCGCCCACATCCAAGATACAGATGCACTCGCTCAAATCCACGATGCCTACTATGGGCCGCTCTTCCGTTATGTCTCCTTTCGCGTCAGCGACCGACACACGGCGGAGGATTTGGTGAGCGAGGTTTTTACCCGCTTTCTCACTGCCCTGCGCGATAAAAAAGCGCCGCAGAGCACACTGCGTGGATGGCTGTTCAGCGTCGCAGCTAATGTTGTGAGCGACCACCACCGCCGCCGTTATCGCGCACCTCAGGAGTCTCTTGACGAGGATATTGTGAGCCAGGAGGCCGGTCCTGATGAGATCGCAGAGCAAGCGGCCACTCGTGAGGATCTACGGCGCGCCGTAGCCACCCTCACCGGCGAACAGCAGCACGTCCTCGCTATGCGTTACGGTCAGGGGCTGCCGATCCAGGATGTTGCGCGGGCCTTAGGGAAGACCGAGGGTGCGATCAAACAACTTCAAGCACGGGCGATTGCTGCGCTTTCACGTAAGATGGCGCCTGGGATGGTGGAGTGATGGATAACGAACTCGAACTCAAACTCATTTTCTGCCTCGACGCCCTGGATGCCGGAGAGCCAATCAACCAGATCCTGGCCCGCTATCCCGCTGACGCCGCTGCACTTCGTCCGATGCTGGAAACCGCAGTCGCCCTACCGTCTCTCGCCCTTGTGCCGTCTACCAGTGCCCAGATCACCTCGCGCCGCGCCTTCCTGAACCGCGCCGCTGATATCCGCCCCGCCGCTGGGCGACGCTTCCTGGGGTTGCCCTTGCGCATGGGCCTTGTTTTGGCGACAACCCTGCTCGCGGTGATGATCGCCGGCGGCGGGACTGTCGCTGCGTCGGCGGCTGCCTTGCCCGGCGATCCACTCTATCGGATCAAGCGTGTCGCTGAGCAGGTGCGGATCACGCTCGCCAGCGATAAGGCATCGGTCGTGCAGGAGATCGCCCAGCGTCGCCGCGATGAGATTAGTGCCCTGATCACCAAAAATCGCTCGG
This sequence comes from uncultured Oscillochloris sp., assembly GCA_903920315.1. Classification (GTDB taxonomy): domain Bacteria; phylum Chloroflexota; class Chloroflexia; order Chloroflexales; family Chloroflexaceae; genus Oscillochloris. The sequence goes on along the minus strand of CAIXLU010000447.1, from coordinate 11,533 downwards.
CTGATGTAGAGTTTAGCGGCACGGTCGTAAGGATGTCGGAGAGTAGCCTCCAGGTTGCTGATCTCGTGGTACAGATTGATGCGAATACCCGGATGGACGCGGATATCTCTGTTGGCGCTATCGTGACGATCATCGGTCGTCTGGATGGTGAGACGATCCACGCGACGAGGATTGTGCTTGGTGGGGTTCCTGCATCCTCAACCATACTGATACCTACCGCGACGACAGCGAGGAGAGCGACGGCGACGACTGTGCCTTCCGCTACGTACACGCTAGAGCCGACTTTCATGAATACGCCGAAGCCAACCCTCACGAGCGTGCCGGAGCCGCTGGATGCTACCGCGTTGCTAACCACAGAGCCAACTGCAACCCGCACGGAGCGTCCGCGCCCAGACGTTCAGGCGACATACACGCCCTCGCTGCGACCCACCTCTGTGCCCAACCCGACAACTGAGCCTCCAACAAGGGCGTTACCGCCTACTGCCAAGCCCACCGACAACCATAATGGTCGCAGCACCACCGTACCCACGGCCAAATCTACCGCCAAGCCCACCGACGACCACGCGAGCCACAGCACCAGCGTGCCCACCGACGACCACGCGAGCCACAGCACCAGCGTGCCCACCGACGACCACGCGAGCCACGGCACCAGCGTGCCCACTGCTGATCCCACGGACGTGCCCACTGCTGAACCCACGGACGTGCCCGCCCGCCGCGTGCCGACCACTGAGCCCACGGACGCACCCACCAGCGTGCCGACCACTGAGCCCACGGACGCACCCACCAGCGTGCCGACCACTAAACCAACGAACGTACCCACCAGAGTGCCGACCGCTGAACCGACGAACGTGCCCACGAGCGTGCCGACTGCTGAACCGACAGACGTACCCACCAGCGTGCCGACCACTAAGCCAACGAACGTACCCACCAGCGTGCCGACGGCTGAGCCTACCGATAATCACGAGAGCCATAACACCAGCGTTCCCACCAGCGTTCCTACCGAGGGCCACGAGAACCGCAGCACTGCCGCACCCACCAGTGCGCCCACTGCCGTTCCTACCGATGTACCCACTGCCGCGCCTGCGGTCGCACCTACCGATGCGCCCACCAGCGCGCCTACCGATAACCACGAGAGCCACAGCACTGCTGTGCCCACCGTAGCGGGCAGGGATGAACACCATAACGACCCCACCCCTACCTCTGCTAGTGATCACGGCGACCACGGTGGTAGGTAAGAGGTAGAAAGGGAAGAGAAGAGGGGTGTTGCACCGTGGTGCAACACCCCTCTTTCCCTTCAACGCACTTCATGTTGCCGCAAATCTGCAATCTGCAATCTGCAATCTAAAATCTAAAATCTAAAATCTAAAATCTTATCCCCTCGCCAGGATGGGCATGAGGGTGATGTCGAGAACCATTGACACAAACGTAAGCATGTGGATGGCCACTGACGCCCAGACATTGCGCGTGCGCAACACCAAGTAGCCGCCGATAATTCCAATTGGCAGGGCCATGATCGCCATCAGGCTGCGTTCCACCATGCCCACCGGGGCTACGGCGTAGTGGTTGAGCGAGTACAGAGCCGTCGTGATCAGCACGACGAGGTGTTTGTTCACCCCACGGCCAAGGAGGGCCGAGAAGAGCATGCCGCGCCAAAGAAACTCTTCGGCCAGCACCAGCACCGGGAAGAGGTAGATCAGGTTTAGCCCCACCAGGATGGCGTTCATCTGATCCATCGGCGCGCCACCGCTGCGGTAGTACATGAACGTATTGACGAGATCCGTCACGGCCAGACCCACGCCGAGTCCGCCGCCCCACATCATCGCGGAGCGCAGGTTCTGTCGGGTAATGAACATCTGCTGCCAGGCATTGTTCTTTCGGCAGTAGCCGATCACGAGTCCGAGGGAGCCAAGGACGTAGAGGAACGTGGCGGGCCACTCACCCAGCGGCGTGAAGTGGCTGATCAGGCCAAGCAGCCAGATCGCGGCAACCAGGCCGAGGGATAGGCGGAGTTGAAGGGATCGTTCGTGCATAACGACTTCCTGTGCTAGAGACGGGGATTTGCTCTTCTCATTCCTTTTTACGCACTCCCGCAAAAGTCACGCTGTCTTCGTTTTCTTTGCGTCTTCGCGTCTTTGCGTCACACCATCATCATCATGCGTTCGACGCAAAGGCGCAAAGACTCTCATGTCGTTTTGCGGTAGTGATTTTGTGCCGACCGGAGCATGCCAACCGCCAGCGCGGCAACTCCGGCGAGGGGCCAGAGCCATACGAGATCGCCGGGGCCGCCGGATCCGTGCAGGGCTTCGTGGGGCGTGATCGCGATGAGCCGGTAGGGCGCGGTGGCCCGGGTGAAGGCGGCGTCGCTCATGGCATAGGGGTTCAGCCCCATGAGCAGAGCCACAAACCCGCTGCCCTTGATCACCTCGCGCAGCAGGACTAGGCGTTCCGGGTGGTCGTCGGGTAATTCCTCAGCCCAGGCCGTCCAGCGCCCGCCGGGGAGCCAGATCTCAATCAGCGGATTGGCCTGGATGTTGCGGTACCAATCGCTGATCGCGCCAAAGCCAGCGGTAACGTAGACTGTCCCCCCAACCTGTGCGTAGTTCAGCGGCGTGCGCCTGCGCAGGCCGCTCTTGCGCCCGGTGTGGGTGATCACTAGGTAGCGCCCGGTGAGTGCGGGAACCACACTCAGCCAGGGGCCGAGACCCAGCCTCCAGAGCAGCAGCATGAAACGGTTGAACAGCCGAAATCCCTGGCGGAGCATCTGCTCCAGCCGGTTATTTGGGGCAGGCATAGATCACCTCACAGATGTGGGGATGTGGGAGCGTGCGGATCCCGATCAGGAAAATCTACGCCAATCTCGTGGCCGAGTTGGCGCAGAAAATCGCGCATAAAGACGGTGCGCCGCTCAGCCTCGGCGCGTCCGGCCTCGGTTGTCATTGTGGCGGCCAGACCGAGCAACTTGGTAAAAAAGTGATCAATTGATGACACAGAATCATCGGCCAGTCGGCGCACCGGGAATGGCTCGGCGGGATCGTAGAGCGGTCGGCCCAACTGCGCACCGAGCATCAGGCAGCGGGCAATCCCTACGGCACCGATAGATTCAAGCCGGTCGGCGTCCTGCACCACGCGAGCCTCAAGGGTGAGCGGGGCGATCCCAGCGGCGAAGCTGTGGGCGGCGATAGCGTGGGCGATGCTGGGGATGAGCAACGGCGGGTAGCCTGACATCGCCAGAAAGGCGGAAGCCGACGTGGCGGACATGGTCGAGGCCAGCGACCGCTGCGGCGAATCTTTGGGCATCGCCACACAATCGTGGAGCCACGCAGCAGGAACGATCACATCCAGGTTGGCTCCGGAGACTGCGGCGAGAGTACGGGCGTTGGCCACAACCCGCCGGATGTGCTCGTGGTCGTGGGCGGCGTCGGAAAAGATGCTGGTGGTGAGGTATGCCGCGAATCGCGGCTCCCAGATGGCAAAGTCAATCATGGGGGTACTTTTCTGTGATTACCGATTGCTGATTGTAAACGGGCTGCCACTCAAATGGCAACTACTCCACAGGGGATAGCAAAACCTTTCCGCCCTGCGCTGTTCCGCATGCTACCATAGGCGCGGTATACTTCATGCGAATGGAGCAAAGTGCTATGGAAACATCTTCCGTCTCGCCGCATATGCGGGATACATCCGCCAGCATTAATGATAATCGCCTCAAGATCCTTGAGGCGACAATGAAGCGGAACCAGTATCGCCCGGATGCACTGATCGAGGTGCTGCACAAAGCCCAGGAGTTGTTCGGATTTCTCTCACCCACGCTGCTCATCTCGGTTGCCCGCAGCCTTCACCTGCCGCCAAGCCGTGTCTATGGCGTGGCCACCTTCTACCACTTCTTCTCACTCGCGCCCCAGGGCGAACATACCTGCACGATCTGCTTGGGTACCGCTTGCTACGTGCGTGGCGCGAACAACCTTATGGTTGCCGCTGAGGGCGCAATTGGCGTAAGCGCTGGCAAGACCACCGCCGACGGCACATTCTCGCTGGCTAGCGCACGCTGCCTGGGTGCCTGCGGCATTGCCCCCGCTGTGATCGTTGACGGGGTGGTGGCCGGGAATGTCACGCCTCGTGATCTTTCGGCGCGACTCGTCGCTCTGCTGGCGAGCCCTTCAAAAGACGAATCGCGCACATAACGGCGGATTCGCTGCGCGTTATCGCAAGCATAACGAACGATAGTGAGGGTACTCCCGATATGGATCTTCACGAGCTTCAGCAGATCGCCCGACGTGAGCGCGAGCGGCGTCGGCGTATCCGCATCCACTGCTGCACGTCCTTGGGTTGTCATGCCTCCAACGCCATCGAAATCAAGCGTCGCCTGGAGGAAGCCGTCATTGCGGCGGGCCTAGAGGGTGAAATCGAGGTAGCCGGCGTCGGTTGTATGGGTTTCTGCGGTCATGGGCCGATGGTCGAGATTGACCCGGAAAATATCCTTTACGAGTACGTGTCTCCCGACGACGCGCCAAGTATTGTCGCCTCCATCCACGGCGGCGCGTGTACGGCTGGGCGCGGGGACAAGAATCACCCCTTCTTCGCCCGCCAGTACCCGATTGTGCGCAAGAACGGCGGCAAAATTGACCCGGAGCGGATCGAGGAGTATATCGCCGCTGGGGGTTATCGCTCACTCTACCGGGCGATCAACGAAATGACTCCGGCAGAAGTGATTGATGAGATTACCCGCAGCGGGCTGCGCGGGCGCGGTGGCGCAGGCTATCCCACCGGCCTGAAGTGGGCTACTGTGGCGAAGAGTCGCGGCGACCGTAGGTTTGTGGTCTGTAACGGGGACGAGGGCGACCCTGGCGCGTTTATGGATCGCAGTGTACTGGAGAGTGACCCGCATCTGGTGCTGGAGGGGATGAGCATTGCTGCCTACGCCGTGGGTGCCGACCAGGGCTATGTCTATGTGCGCGGCGAGTACCCCCTGGCGATTGAGCGGCTCCAAAAGGCGATCAACCAGGCGAAGAAGCATAGCCTGCTCGGCAGCCAGATCTTCGATAGCGCCCTCGATTTCCGCGTGGACATCCGCGTCGGTGCGGGAGCCTTTGTCTGTGGCGAGGAGACGGCCTTGATCGCGAGCATTGAGGGCGGACGGGGCCAGCCTCGCCCGCGCCCACCCTACCCGGCAGAGAGCGGGCTGTGGGGCAAACCGACTCTGATCAATAATGTCGAGACCTTCGCCAACATCGCGTCAATCATCGAGCGCGGTTCGGCCTGGTATTCCGGCATTGGCACCGAGTCCAGCAGGGGAACCAAAGTCTTTGCCCTTACCGGCAAGATCTGCAATACCGGCTTGGTCGAGGTACCTATGGGCATGACCCTGCGCGAGATCGTAGAAGGACTGGGCGGTGGTGCCCCTGACGGCGGCACGGTTAAGGCGGTGCAGACCGGCGGCCCCTCGGGCGGCTGTATTCCGGCGAGCCTCTTCGATACCCCCGTAGACTACGAGTCGCTGGCGAAGGTTGGCTCGATCATGGGTTCCGGCGGCATGGTGGTGATGGACGAGGCGACCAATATGGTCGAATTGGCTAAGTTCTACATGGAATTTTGCATGGACGAGTCCTGCGGCAAATGTATTCCATGCCGTGTGGGCACCGTGCAGATTTATCGCCTGCTGGAGAAGATTACCGCTGGTGAGGCGACCCCCGCCGACGTCGATCAATTGCGCGCTCTCTGCCAGCTTGTGCGCGACACCAGCCTCTGCGGTCTTGGCCAATCGGCACCCAATCCGGTCATCAGCACGCTCAAGTATTTCCCCGAGGAGTACGACGCGCTCATCAAGCCGTGAGGGTGCGGCAGCGTGAGGATGTTTCCAGACCGGAGATAGGCGCTCATCACGCCGTAAGGGCGCAGCAGCGTAAGGACGTTCCCAGACCGGGAGATAGGCGCTCGCTGCTGCGCCCCAACGGGCTACCGATAAAAGAAGAGGAGCAGCCGTGGCTGCGAAAACACTTAAAATCAACGGCACCATGATCAGCGCCCGTGAGGGCGAGAGCATCCTGGAAGCCGCACGCGACTCCGGCGTCTCCATCCCAACCCTCTGCCACCTGGACGGGCTCTCGGATGTGGGTGCATGTCGGCTCTGTATTGTTGATGTTGGCGGGCGACTACGTCCCGCTTGCACAACGGCTGTCGCCGAAGGGATGGACATCCAGACCAACACCGAGCAACTGCGGGCCTATCGCCGCCAGATCGTCGAGTTGCTCTTCGCGGAGCGTGGCCACGTCTGCGCGGTGTGCGTGGCCAGCGGACATTGCGAACTCCAGAATTTGGCCGTCTCGCTGGGTATGGATCATGTGCGCTACGACTACCTCGCGCCCACATGTACGGTGGACATCAGCCACCAACGCTTCGGGATTGACCACAACCGCTGCGTCCTCTGCACGCGCTGTGTACGGGCTTGCGATGAGGTTGAGGGTGTCCATACGTGGGATATCTCCGGTCGTGGCACCTCGGCACGTATCATCAGCGACCTCAACCAGCCCTGGGGCGACGCCGAGAGTTGCACCTCGTGCGGCAAGTGCCTGCTGGCATGCCCAACCGGTGCCCTCTTCCAGCGCGGTTCCACCGTCGCCGAGATGGAACACGCATCTGGCAGGATCGCCGTGATCGTCGAGTCGCGCCGGGTGCGCGGGTAGTGAGGATACAATGAGCGATACCCCCAAAATCAAACTAGCAACTGTCTGGCTGGGCGGATGCTCAGGCTGCCATATGTCATTGCTCGATCTGGACGAGTGGCTGATTGACCTGGCTGCTCGCGTGGATCTGGTGTACAGTCCCATCGCCGACATCAAGGTCTTCCCCGAGGGGGTGGATCTGGCTCTCGTTGAGGGTGCCATTGCCAGCGACGAGCATATGGAGATTATCCATACGGTGCGGCGCAACAGCACGCTGCTGGTCTCGCTCGGTGACTGCGCCGTGACCGGGAATGTCACCGCTCTGCGCAACCCCTTGGGTGAGGCTGGATTGACGCTCCAGCAGATTTACGTTGATCACGGCGACCCACGCGGAATCATCCCGGCTGAGCCGGGGATCGTGCCGGTGCTGCTCGATAAGGTCGTGCCCGTACACGCCGTGGTGGCGGTAGACTACTTCCTACCGGGGTGCCCGCCGCCCGCCCCACGCATCCGCGCACTGTTGGAGGCACTGCTCGCTGGCCGGATTCCCACCGCCGAGGGTGCGAAGATGCTGCGATTTGGATAGGGGGTTTTTTATGAGCCAGCGTATTGTGATTGATCCGGTGACCCGCATTGAGGGCCACGCCAAGATAAGTATTTACCTAGACGATGCGGGTGAGGTGAGCGACGCCCGCTTTCATGTGACCGAGTTTCGTGGATTTGAGCGATTCTGCGAGGGGCGGCCTTTCTGGGAAATGCCCGCGATCACGGCGCGTATCTGCGGGATCTGCCCCGTAAGCCACCTGATGGCGTCGGCAAAAGCAGGTGACGGCATCCTGGCCGTGGACATCCCGCCAGCGGCGGAGAAACTGCGCCGCCTGATGAATCTCGCCCAGATTGTTCAGTCTCACGCCCTAAGCTTCTTCCACCTGAGCGCGCCGGATCTGTTGCTCGGCTTCGACAGCGACCCGGCCCAGCGCAACGTCTTTGGCCTGATCGCCGCCGCCCCCGACCTAGCCCGCAGCGGTATCCGGCTGCGCCAGTTTGGCCAGGAGATCATCGAACATCTCGGCGGGCGCAAGATCCACCCGGCATGGTCGGTGCCGGGCGGCGTGCGGGCGGGCCTGTCGGATGCCTCGCGCACGGCGATCCGCGAAAAGTTACCAGAAGCTTTTTCCACCGCCAGGAGCGCTATCGGCCACTTCAAGACCATGCTCGACAAACATCGTGACGAGGCCGTCAGCTTTGGCTCCTTCGACAGCCTCTTCCTGGGACTCGTCGGCGACGACGGCTCGTGGGAACACTACGGTGGCAAAATGCGCGTGGTGGACTCAACGGGGGCCATTCTGGAGGATCATGTTGAGGCGGGACGCTACCAGGAAATCATTGGCGAAGCGGTGGAGCCGTGGAGCTACCTGAAATTCCCCTACTACAAGCCACGTGGCTACCCTGACGGCATGTACCGGGTTGGCCCGCTGGCCCGGATCAATGTCTGTCGCTCCTTCGGCACGCCGCAGGCCGACGACGAACTGATTGAACTCCGTCAGCGCGGCGGGCCAACGATCAAGGCCAGCTTCCTCTACCATTACGCCCGCTTGGTGGAAATCCTCGGCTCCCTGGAGCGGATTGCCCTTCTGCTCGACGACCCCGACCTGCACTCCAAACGGCTGCGTGCCGACGCCGGCGTGAACCGACTGGAGTCGGTAGGAGTGAGCGAGGCTCCGCGTGGCACCCTTATTCACCACTACCATGTGGACGAGGACGGCCTGATTACCCGTGTAAACCTGATTATCGCCACCGGACAGAATAATCTGGCCATGAATCGAACCGTAGCCCAGATCGCCCGCCGTTTCGTGCGCGGCCCGAAGATCGCCGAGGGCATGCTCAACCGGGTCGAGGCGGGCATTCGCTGCTTCGATCCCTGCCTAAGCTGCTCGACCCACGCGATGGGCCAGATGCCACTTGAGGTGAGTTTGTTCGCCTCCGACGGGGCGCTGCTCGATACGGTGGCACGGTGAGATTGCAGATTGCGGATTGCGGATTGCAGATTGGCACAGGGCGGAGAGAGAAACGCACGCTTCGATGGCGGAAAAAATCCACAATCCACAATCCACAATCGTCATCGGTTACGGTAGCACCCTACGCGGCGACGACGCTGCTGGCCCACGGGTGGTGGCGGCGGTGGCCCGCTGGGAACTTCCCGGCCTGCGCGCTATCGCCGTCCACCAGCTTACTCCCGAGTTGGCCGAGCCGCTGTCGCAGGCGGGCATGGCGATCTTTGTGGATGCCCGTGTGGGCGGGGGCGGGGTGCGCCTGCACCCCCTGCGCCCGACCGATAGGCTATCGGTCCTCGACGTACACATCGGCGACCCGGCGACACTCCTGGCCCTTGCGCATGCTCTCTACGGTCGCGTTCCCCGCGCTTGGCTGATCACCCTTCCCGCCCATAGCTTTGAGCTAGGTACATCGCTCTCGCCCCTCACCCGTCGCTCCCTGGCCGTCGCTCGGCGGCGCATCCGCACGCTCGTAAAGAGGAACCATCGCCGATCTTGACTTTCCTAACAGCCCTCACCGTAGTAGAATGGTGCGAATCTGTAAAGATTTTCCTATCGTTCGTAGTAACAGGAGTATAAAATCATGAAGCGATCAAAGAATAGGCCGTTGGTCGTGAGCCTACTGGTGGGGACACTGGTGGTCGCAGGGGTGGGGCTAGCGCTCATCCAGACTCCCCGAGGTGCGGCCCAGAGCGAGGAAGTGCTGCTGAGGTATCCGGACTATCCACCCACGCCGACAATTGGCCCCAACCCGACCTTGCCGCCACAACTGGCGGGAGCGAGTACGATCCTGGCTCAAAGCGACTTTGCAGATGCGAGCGCCCTGCGTAGCTGGGAGTTTGTTGATCAGTCCTTTGTCATCGCGGGTGCCGAAGGGCAGTGGGCGGTGGCGGATGGACGACTAGCACAGGACTACGCGGGGCTGGTGCGTGACCGCTCGACCCATGAGGTGGCTGCGCTCACCGGCGATCCGGCATGGCTCGACTACACAGTGCACATGAGTTTCTACGACGAGTTTAATGGGACGGCGGGCGTGATTGCGCGCTACACGGGGAGCGACCCGACCACGGCGAGCTACTACCGCATCCGGGCGCTGACCAGTACGTTCTCGGCGACACCGAAGCTGGTACTGGAGCGGGTGGATCAGGGCGTAACCCATACGCTGGTCGAGATCAACGGGCCAGGGTTCACATCGCGGATCTGGCACACGCTGGGGCTGACGGTGCGTGGAAGCAGCCTACAGGCTACTCTGGATGGACAGGTGGTGGCGGAGGCCACTGACAGTACGCCGCTACCCGCCGGACGGGCTGGCATCTACACCCGCGCCAGCGGTGGCATCCTCTTCGATGATTTTGTCGTCACAACGCCATAACTCGGTACCTCTGTATCCTGATGCCTGGAGAGAAAAATATGCGGCGACTTCCTCTCATGCTTAGCATGATCTGCGCAATCGTGCTATCAACGTGTGTTGTTCCGGCGAGCGCTCAGACCTCGACCACACCGAAACTGCTTAAAGAAATAGACATTGGTGACTCGGCAGCCAGCAAGTTTGCAAACGTCACTGTCTCAGGACAGACGGTCTTCATCGGCAGCGGGGCGAAACCCGGCGGAACTGACACCCATGCGTACGTGTGGTCATTTGCTGAGCAAGCCGCGAGTATCGGCCCGGGTCAGGATCTTGGGTTAGCCCCCGGACAGACCGACTACTCCTCGGTGGCAGTGGCCACGGCACCCGATGGGACGATATATGCGGTCTGGAGCAGTTTTATCGATCGCTCACTCTCGATACGTCACCGTGATAGCAACGGCACGTGGGGGGCACGACGTATCATTGATTCGGGGAGTGGTTCGTACTTCTTCTACCCGAAGGTGGCGGTCAATAGCCTCGGCCAAGTCTTCGTCATTTGGGGAATAGACAGAAATATTCCGCTGTCCCTCGTGGTCTCCAATGACCAGGGGGTCTCTTGGTCGTCGAAATACACGACTTCGGTAGGGATCTATAACCAGACTACATCAATTGCCGCCGGGCCGAACGGTCAGGTCGCGATTGGGTTTACGGCCGCCAATGTTGCTCCGGCCGTGGCGATCTGGACGGGATCGGGGCTGACCACGGAGGTACTCAGGGGCACGAATACCGGGGCGCAGCCGGGTGTCTCGATTGGGCCAGACGGCAAGATCTACGCGGCATGGCGTGGCGCTACCAAAACTGGCGCGACCTCGGGTGTCTTCTATGCGGAGCGTCAGGGCGCAAACAATTGGACACTACCGGAGCAACAGCAACTGCGCGAGGGTAATGTATCGAATACGGTCAATGTGGTCGTTGATGGCGCGGGTTCTGTGCATTTGGCCTGGAATATGGTTGTTGACGTTCCCCGATTCTTCTACTCGATCCGTCAGGCGGGCCAGGCGCAGTTCAGCACGGCGGTCACCACAAATGTGTCGAATATCTACACCTCGCATTTTGCGCTCAGCCCATCTGGCGCATTTGTCCATGCGGCGTTGGAGAAATTCACAGGAAACGAGTCATCCATCACCTACGCCCGATTCTCTGGTTCATCTGTGGAAGTCGCCAAACCCACGGCAGCACCAAAGATCAATGATGACGCCCAGACCATTAAACTGCCGAGTCCGCCGGCCACCGTTTCTGTGGGTTTCATTGGTGTGAGCGGCTCCCCAACGGAAATTCGCTGGCGCTGGGGTAGCGAACCCACCGATACGGAGTACAACTCGGTTGGCACGGCGGGTTGGCAGACATTTTCTCCCACAACCACGTTGACCATTGCTATCCCCAGTACGGTGTCGAGTACCGCCACATGTCTCCCT
>CAIXLU010000446.1 GCA_903920315.1 uncultured Oscillochloris sp. | reverse complement strand
TGCCCGGAAATGCCCGGAAATGTCCGGAAATGCCCGGACGATGGTCGGTTATTCCCGGTGATGTTTGACGAGCCGGTCCGTCCGGCAACCGCTTTAGGGGTTGCGAGCGGCCCAACGATAGCGCTTAGTACTAGATTTTGGTGCGAAATGCATCAGGACGCCATGAAACGACCCTGCGCCAGAACCCGTTCCGCACCGATCAGCGGTGACCGGGGCATCGACCCACAGGATGCCCCGCGCGTGGCGTTCGGGCAGGCCAGGTCGTGTGCGCATGCTCCCCGCTCCCCCCGTGTGTGCTGGTCGCTACGCGGTGGCCCGGGCGATCGTGCGCAGATCGTGGGCGAGCAGGCCGAAGCCGACCCAGCGGTGCATGCCCGCGTCGCCGTGGTACCGACAGCGGTTCAGTTTGTGGCGGCGTTTGAGGCCGCTGATGCGGCCCTCGATCCCCGCCCGCCAGTTGTGTCCGGCGATAAACCAGTCTTGCCGCTCATAGGCCAGCCGTTTGGCCGATTTCTTGCCCGGCTTGGGCAAGACGATCTGGGCCACCTTGCGCTGCGCCAGATCGCGTTCATTGGCCGCCGAGTGCAGGCCGCGGTCGCCCGCCACCAGCTCGGGCGGGTGGCCAAAACATGCAATGTGGGCGTCCACGCTTGGTACCACTTGGGCGGCTTCGTCGGGGTTGCCGATGAGGAGTTGATACCGGGTAATGATGCCGCCCTCGACTTCGTCCCGCCAGAGCATACGCCCGAACTCGACTGGCTTGCCCGGTTTGCCTTTGCGCAGGATAGCCGTATGCGGCTCGAACAGGCTGACGATCTTCTCAGGTGCGGGCACCTTCTCGCCCTGCAGCACCCGGCGGGTGGTCTGCTCGATCACCTGCGCGACGCGCGGAACCAGTTCCTCCAGCCGGTCGGCGCAGCCTTGCGCGACCGCGTTGGCCGTCGTCGTCAGAGCTTCGGCCGTTTGCTGCGCCTGGTCGACCACCGTTTGGGTCAGGTCAACCAATTCCCGATACGCGGTCTTCAGCGCATCGGCGGCTGGCTCGCCTTTCTGGCGTGCGACGTCCATAATGTGCTTCATGCCCGCCTTGGCCTGCTTGGCCGCGTCCTCCAACTGCGTCTGGCTCCAGCCCACCGCATCCACCGCGACCCGGCGCGCCTTGCGCATCACCCGGCTAAGCACGCGCACGCCGTCATTGAGCAAGGTGCTATCGCTCGGATGATGGATGTTGGTCTCGACCACCGTGCCATCGATGCGCAGCTTGCGCCCATTGGTCACCTTAAGCCGGCGCGCCAGCGCGGTGACATGGTCGAGCAAGGTCTGCACGGTCGCCGGCTGGATCAGCTTGGCCCAGCGGATCAAGGTGGTGTCGTCGGGCACGTGTTCGGCATAGACCCGGCAGGTCTGACGCAGCACCAGGCTGTCAGCGACGAAATGCTCGGTTTCCTCGAAGCTCCAGCCGTACAGATGCTTGATCAGCAGCATGCGCAGAATGACCTCCACCGGCGTGGAGTGCCGACCGACCGTCAACGTCTGCGGATAGCGTTTCGCCAAGTCGGCCTTCACCGCCTGGAACATGTCATCCTGGTCGAGCAGCCGATCCAGTTGGGCCAGCACCGGATCCATCTGCATCCCCAGGCTCGGAATGCGCTCAAAGAGGTTCAGTGGGTCATAGCGGTCGATTAACATGGCATGCCTCCTGGCTGACCAACCACTCGCTCTCCTCTCATGGTAGCACCGCTGTGAAGGGGCGTTTCGCACCAAAATCTAGTACTACAGTTGGAGTTCCGGAATTGAGCGGGCCGGAGGGTTCAAAGCCCATCCAACAGCAAGGAAAAGCCTGCATCATCAGTAAGTTTTGAGCCCGCAAACCCCCGCCAGGAGTGGCGAAAAATTAACTACAACTGT
>CAIXLU010000445.1 GCA_903920315.1 uncultured Oscillochloris sp. | reverse complement strand
GGGGGGCTAGGGGGGTAGTGCGTGTCAAGAATGTAAAGTAAAATTGGCCACTCTGAAGCCTTGTCTATGAATATGACTATTTTTAGGAGGATTTTCCGTGAGCAAGGTGCATAACTTTAACGCTGGCCCCGCCGTACTGCCGCAAGCGGTACTGGCGCAGGCCCAGGCCGAACTACTCGACTACCAAGGCCGGGGGATGTCCATTCTGGAGATGAGCCACCGCTCGAAGGAATTTGAGGCACTGAACGCACAAGCGGAGTCGCGCATGAAGGCGCTGTTCGGGCTTGGCGATGGCTACCGCGCCCTCTTTATACAGGGCGGCGCGAGCTACCAGTTTGCCATGATCCCGCTGAACTTCCTGCCCGCCGGTGGCGTGGCCGACTACCTTGTCACCGGGGCGTGGGGCGAGAAGGCGGTTGAGGAGGCGGGACGGATCGGCACGGCCCACGTGGCGGTCAGTACTGCCGAGGGCGGATTCCGCCGCACCCCCGACGTATCTGAGATCCAGCTTAGCCCGAGTCCGGCCTACGTCCACATCACCACCAACGAGACCATCCAGGGCGTCCAGTGGGCCAGCCTGCCCGACCTCGGCGACGCCCCGCTGATTGCCGATATGAGCAGCGATATTATGTCGCGCCCGCTCGACGCTAGCCGCTTCGCCCTGATCTACGCCGGTGCCCAGAAGAACATCGGCCCGTCGGGCGTCACCGCCGTAATCATCCGCGAGGATCTGATTGCGCAGGGCCGCAAAGATCTGCCGACGATCATGCGCTATGTCACCTTCGCCAAGAACAACTCGCTCTACAACACCCCGCCCGCCTTCTCGGTCTACCTGCTGAACCTAGTGCTGGGCTGGATCGCTGACCTGGGCGGGCTGGAGGCGATGGGCGTGCGCAACCAGCGCAAGGCCGCTCTGGTTTACGCTGCGATTGACGGCAGCGGCGGATTCTACCGAGGCCACGCCGCACCCGAGGCGCGCTCGCTAATGAACGTGACCTTCCGGCTGCCCAGTGAGGCTCTGGAGAAGCAGTTTGTGGCCGAGTCGCAGGCGGCAGGCATGGTCGGGTTAGGCGGACACCGCTCGGTAGGCGGCATCCGCGCCTCGATCTACAACGCGCTAGAGGAATCGTCCTGCGCGGCCCTGACCGACTTCATGGGCGAGTTCCTGAAGAAGAACGGATAATCTTTGGATCCTCTCATTGTTGGTGGCTTTTGCCACCAACAATGAGAAAATCCGGGCTATTATGAAGGTCGTCATCCTCTCAAAAGCCCTGGTGGCCGGCGCGTACCAGCGCAAATTGGAAGAAATCGCCCGCCTTGGTGTGGATCTAACCGCCCTGGTGCCACCGAGTTGGCGCGAGCCACGGGTGGGTGAGCAACGCCTGGAGCGTCGCTTCACGGCGGGCTACCGCCTCGAAGCCCTGCCCATCGCCCTGAACGGGCGGCACCACCTCCACTTCTACCCGGCCATCGGTTCCGCCCTGCGCCGCCTGCGCCCCGATGTCCTGCACATTGACGAAGAG
>CAIXLU010000444.1 GCA_903920315.1 uncultured Oscillochloris sp. | reverse complement strand
CTCATCGATCCACAGCACGAGGGTTGGTATCACCACGGTGACGACCCTGGTAGCGGCTGGCGGTCAATCTTGCAGGGCAGCAGCATGAGCTTCTCTGAGGGCAGCGCTGAAGAGTGGATCGGGCGTGGTGTCTCTGATCTTATCCTGCCCTGGTTCCGTGATCACCCTCACGGCGCAAAAGCAGCCCTGATTGTAAACTCTCTGGCCTCGGCTATGCGTATCGCTGCAATCGTAGAGCCGTTGCTCAAAGCCGAAGGTCTAACTCTCGGACTAAATACCGGGCTGACTGACCGTAAGACGCGCAAGACTTCTTACAATGCAGATCTGCTAATTGGCACCTCGACGGTGGATGTCGGCGTAGACTTTCGAATCAACCTGCTGATTTTTGAGTCGAACGGTGCGGGTACGTTCCTCCAGCGCCTTGGTCGCTTGGGTCGGCACACGACGTTCACTGATCGAGATCAGCAAGAGCAGCACTTTACTGCGTTTACTGCCCACGCCCTAGTGCCGCCATTTATCTACGAGCGTCTGTTTCAGCCTGGTGAGGGCCAGCCAGCACCTCTTGTTGATGGCGCAACCTATACCCGCGAGGTGTTGTCACAAATAATAGTAACCGTCTTCCCGCAACCGGCCCGCTTTGATCACTATGCGCGCCTCTGGGGCCGTTTTGTACCCGCAAAAGTTATTCAGACGCTCTCAAGTAAGCAACTCAAGGCGAGTTTTGCTTCCGTAACCACGCACCTGCTGCCGCGCTATGCGGCGCTAATCCAGGGGCGCATTGGTGACGCCCTACGTGAGTGGCGAGATCGTGCGGCTGGCGGTGAGGAGTTGCTGATGAGTGAGGCTCAATCCTTTCGCGGCAGCAGTTCCTTTGATTGTGGTCTCCTCAATGATCAGGCAGCCGAGGCGCTGCGTTATGATCTATTCTGGCTACTCGCGAACGCACAGCTAGAGTTGCTGGGTCGCGACCCGTTTCTTGCCGAGGTGCGACGGCGCTATGGCATTGATGCCGACCGGCCCTTCAAGCGTGGCTTTCAGAAGTTCTTTTTTCGCTGGTGTGGTCTGCGCGAACGGCGCGAGCCGGTGATAATCCTGCTTACCCCTGATGTCGCTATGTGGGGAGCGGATCGTCACCAGTGCGCCCAGGTGTTGCCGGGGATACGCCTCGACTGTGCTGGCCATGAGTTTTTACCCCAGCTCAATATGCACCTCATTGATGATCCTTGTGTTGGTCTGATTATCCCTGGCTACGAGCCACGTCAAGTGCAGCGCTCGTGTTATCTTCCGCCCAGCCTTCCGCTCTGGCCGTACCGCGCTGATAGTGCTGATGCAGGTACACAGACCGGAACCGTGGCATTTGGGCGAGCAGCCCTCCTACTCGATAGTCGCCTTCGCATCAAGCCCCTCAGCAGTGCGTCTGATGCACCGCTGATCTACTGAGTGAGGTATGCCGATGATTCTCTCTGAACCTGATGTGCCTGAACCCCCATCAGAGAAATCCTTGTTTCAGAGTCCCCTCTGGGACACCACCCGCCCTGAGCCTGATATATTTGAGCAGCCGCCAGAGTCTCTCAATGAGATTGAAGCTCTCTCCGAAGAGATTGCCACAGCACGAGACCAACATGATCACGCTGAAAAGCCGAAGCTCACCCCTGAGCCGCTCTTTTCCATGCTGCTGCGTGAAGTGATTGATCCCAACGATGTGGTGCTGTCCGACTTTGCCTTGCATGTGGCACCTCGTCTCTCAGAGTTGCTCGGACATGTAGCTGCCAAGGGCGGAAATTTCGCCGTGCGTAAGCGTGAGGGAGGGACACCCGCCGAGGATGTGGCTCGCTACGGTGACGACCAGAGCATGCGTGCCCATATTGTCAATGGGCTGCTCCCGACGGCGCAGGTAGCACGCACTCTACGGCGCTGGGGCGCAAAGCGTTTTGTAGATGATTTTGACGATATGACCTATCGCCTGTTCTGTGCGGGCTATACGCTTCACGACTGGCTGAAGCTGCCGGATGTAGACGCGGAGCTACGCGCCGTTGGGTTGGAACATCATACGGTGAATGTCGCCGCGCATCTGCCAGATGTCGAGCGTGTCGTGAGCGGCTGGTGCGAGCGGTTGGGGTTTGCTGAATTTCTCATGCCGATTGGCGGTATCGAGGCTTCGCTCCACGACCTGATCTATATCGCCACGAATACCCAACTCCAGTGGGGCGTGATGCATAACCTCGCCGCCTTGCCCGGTTTGCGTGTCCGTGGACGACACCTACGACTCGCTACGGATCTCGCGACCTTGGCCGATTATCTCGCCTACTTGGGCCGCACCCCGGTCGATGTAGTCAGTCATCCGTCGATCCGGCGCATGTTTGAAAGCTTCCACGATGAACACGTGCAGGCGTCTCTGGTCTACCATCATCTCGCCGATGTGCGCGGCGTGCTTACCAGCATCATCAATAACGCTGCAGTCGCAGCCTATGCCGTACCAGATCAGCGCGAGCCGCTGCTCTACGCTCCCACTGGCGTGGTCTACCTTGCTCGCCGCGAGGCTCCGCCTGCACCTGCGGTTGCCGATGTTGCTGAGGCAACGATTGGGCGTATCCGCGATCTCTGTCAGCGCCAGTTGAGCGAGAATCTGACCGGCATCGCACGCGGGGGGAAGGGTATCAAGTACGCTGACTACTACGACCTCTTCTTCTCGCCGCGCAAGCTGGCACAGATCATTGCCCGCTTCGCAGAGCGCCGGATTGGGCCAAACTCGGCTGCGGGAAAGCGCTATACAAACATCGCCGCGAAGAATATGGCTCCCGCCGACACCAACCTCGATCTGCCCGATAGTGTAGAGGTTGACCGAATTGCCGAAGTCTGCGCACTATTGGTGAAGATTGCGTCTGAACACGCGCCGGATTTCGATGCGGAGGGCTATCTGTTGGGACAGATGGGTGTGGCTGATCTACGCGATCTGGTGCGACAGATCAATGGGAACCGCACCGCCGGTGGTGTACCTTACGGCTGGTACTATGCCGCTGGGGTTTTTCGCCAGCGCACATCGGGACTTGACGAGCAGCAGTGGGTTGATCGTATGCACGCGCTAGCTGCTGGGGTGGCGGCGCAATTGCCCGATACGCCGCCCACGGATGCGGCGGGCTGGAACGAACTACGGTGCTATGTGGGTGATCACTTAAAGTTCAGTGGTGCCGAACCCGATGATCTGCGAGATCGACTAAAGACAGAACTGGCCCGCTACAGCGGCGCACGCAAGAGCGGGCGCGGCGCGACGAACGTCTGTGGCTTGTGCTCATCGCCCTACAGCGTGAGCGAGCAGCAAGAGGCAGCCATCCTGTTTGCTCCGATGGTCTACACCAACAAGCAGCCGCTGCATGGTAGCAAGGCTATCCGCCGTATCTGTGCGGTGTGTGGGGCCGAGATGATGTTGCGCCAGTTGCTGATGAAGCGTGGGCGCGAGAGCGGTGGGAATTTCGAGAAACGCAAGCTGCGTTACCTCTTCTTTTACCCGACCTACTTCTTTACCCCGGAAACCCTACGCATGGTGCGGGCGCTGCACGACCGACTGAAGCGGGTGAGCTTCACCGCCTTGCGGAGTCAGATGCTCCCACCCCCGGACGCACCCGATGTGCAGGTTGACCTGAGCCCTGAGTGTTTTCAGCGACTTCCAGAATTTATTCTCCACCCAAGCGAGATTGCCCACGTTGAGGATGACCGGCTCTTCCGTCTACGCTTCCCCGCAGCGGAGCCGATTACCTTCAGCTTTATTGGCCTGCCGCCCGCTGAGCGCGATGCCAAAGATGCCGAGGCATGGATCAATCCGGCCTTCTTGGCGCTGCTGTTGCCGTTGTTGCTTGATATGAAAGTGGTAGCTAGCGAGAGCCTGCTACCGATCATACAGGAGGCCAGTGAGCTGCCAGAAACGGTAGCCTTTGATGCCCCCCATGCCTTTGTTGGTCGCCTCGCTGGCCCGGCGCGGCTTAACCTCGATCAGCTCCTGCCCGCACTCCAGCGACTCACTGCGGCGTATTTCATCCATCTCGACGGGAACGCAAAGATGGGGGTTGGTGGCTTTGACTATCGCTGGCATGAGATTCCGGCCCTCGCCCGCAATTTGGAGACCTCACCGCTCTACGCCTTCTACTATCTCAAGAAGGGGCTGCGTCGCGAGAATAGCGAGAGCATCCCAGCCGCAAAGGCAGCCCTCTATGTCAATCTGGTCGAGTACTACTTGGAACATGGGAGTACTGCTATGTCCCACGCCCGTGAGTTGGTTCTGCGCTACCGCAAGTTCTATCGTCACAAGTCTGGTCGGCTCAACAGTAACAGTATTGTGCGTCCACTCAGTGAGTCCGCCAAGGCGTTGCTCACCGCCGACCTGCGCCTCTTCGCCGATGTGGAGTCATTGTTCGAGGTGGTGCGCAGCCGCCTGGAACAGTTTGTCGAGCGGGTGAGCCATAACAAAGCTGATGGCACCGTGCCGACCTGGCTCTACCCTGAGAAGGAGACGCGCAGCGCGGCGATCCAGGTCGCGATTGAGGACTTCGCTCACTACTTTGTCGAGACCATCTACCGCGATATTTTCAAGCAGGATCGCGCCGCCATTGCGGGTAAGCAACTCAACCTACTCAAGAACGCCTGCGAGTCGATTTATATGGCAGAGCAACGCCGTGAGTGGCGTGAGCGGAATGAATCGAGCGAAGATAAGCAGGACACCGAAGCTGCCCAATAGTCCTACCCTCATATCAACAACAGGAGACACCATCTCATGCTCACGACGACTTTCTTCCCTACCAGCGTGCCGCCGCGTCCGATGGGTCACTACGCGCATATTGTATTGCTGCGCGAGACCGACTCCTACTCCCTTTTTCAGACCGACGGTGAACTGAACACGGCTCGTGTCCACGCCGGGATTACGCACGACGAACTGATTACGCGCATTACGATGTTCAAGCGGAAGCAGACCACCCCTGAGCGTCTGATTGGGCGCGAGTTGCTGCGACACTACGGACTGGTCAGTGGCGACTCTGCTGCCGAGGGTAAGGATCGCAAAACCGATGATCGCGGCGTGGCGATAGACCCAGCAGGGCGACCGATCTGCGACTACAACGTTGATTTTTGCAAGCAGTGCCCCGACTGTGTCAGCTATGGTTTTGCCATTGGCGATGCTGGCTCAGAGAAGTCGAAGGTCTACAGCGATACCGCCTACAGTCTGAGCGCCTTCGACAGCAGCCACGAGTCCTTCACGCTTAACGCACCCTACGAGGGTGGCACGATGAGTCGCAAAGGTGAGGTGACGAGCCGAATCAACGAGCAGGATCACGTGCGCCCGCAGACCCTCTTTCCGGCGGTGATCACTGTGCGCGACCTAACGGCCCCGCTTTTCCTTTATGTACTCGGCAACGTGCTACGCACTCGCCGTTACGGTGCCCAGACGACGCGCACCGGCACGATGACGAACCACCTGCTGGGCATCGTACTGGCCGATGGTGAGATCTTCTCCAATCTGCATTTCACGCAGCACCTCTACGATCATGTCGCAGGTACGCCCGATTTCGATCCGAATCAGCCAATCAGCGTTGATATGGCTCTCAGTGCGGCTCGCTCCCTGCTTCCGACACTCCTCGGTGCCGACCGGGTGGCTGTCCAGCAGCTACTGGTGGGTGCCGATCTGTCTCACTTCCTTGATGATCTGGGGGCGAAGACGCGTGCCGAGTCGGGCATGGGTGAGTTGCTTCACGCTGCCGTGCGTGATAGCACGGCCTATCATGCGGCCTACATCCAGAAGAAGGGCCGTGGTAAGTAGGAGAACCCTATGCAGATTTACCTCTGTCGCATGACACTACAGGATCCGCTCTTTCACGCCACACGCGAGCTAGGGCGACTCTACGAGACCGGGCGCTATATCCACAACTATGCCCTCACCTACGCTTTCGGGATGGCTGTGTCGCCTTGGTTTCATCGCGAGCAGGTGCCACATTATGCCGACGACCTACGCCCGCTCGGAGGCCAGATCTATATCACCCCTGCACAGCCGGAGCAGGTGACGTTTCAGCTTGCGACCTTCAAGTATGGAGAGGAGATTCTGCACGTCGAGATGCAGCAGGCCGAGCGCAACACGCCCTCGTTTGGCCGCGCCAAGGAGATCGCTCCCGAGTCCACGTTCCGCTGCTACGTGATCAGCGCGGCAAAGCTGAAGCTGCCGCGCTGGATCAGGTTGGGCAAGTGGCATAGCAAGGCGCTGGTTGATGTGACAGAGATGGAGGTGAAGGAGTCCAGCGGCGATTATACGGCAGCCATCCCGCTCAATCCGCTCGATGTGCCGACAGGCACGCTCCGTGCTTTCGACATTATCTCGATGCCGCCGGCCAGTTTGGTGGCCAACGCGAGATGTAGCGGATTGCACTATACCCTCAATGGTGGGCGTGGTCTCCCGGTTGGGATGCGCTATACGTTTCCAAGCTAATGCGATTGCAGATTGCAGATTGTAGGTTGTGTCCATCGAAGTGCAATCTGCAATCTGCAATCTGCAATCTGCAATTCTGTCTAAGGAACCCCCATGTCCGACTTCCCCGATCTCTACGCCTTCGTGGTGCAGATGCGCCCGGTTGGCGGGCTGTCGCCTCGGCCACAGGGCCACGCTGCCCAGGCGCTGTTCCTCGACTTGGTGCGCCAGGTGGCACCTGATGTCTCTGCCGCACTGCACGCCGAGGCCCAGAGCAAGCCCTACACCGTGGGTGTGCTGCCCGGTCGCCACCGAGAATTGATCGAATTGCGCGTCTCGCTGCTGCACAGCGGCCTATTCCAGCCCTTTGTGCAGGCTATGTTGCACCAAATGCCGGGCGGCGAGCTGCGTCTGGGCCAATCGCGTCTGGTTCTCGGCGATGTGATTGGTACACCCGCACCGCAGGGTCATCCTTGGGCGGGCTACGGTTCCTTTACCGACCTACATATCCGTGCCGCACCGACCCACAGCGTTGGCCTGGAGTTCGCCAGTGCCACCGCCATCGGCCAGGGCAGCCGTCCCGACGGACGTCAGCGCTTGAGTATTCTGCCCACGCCCGATACGATCTTCCCCAGCCTGGCTCGGCGCTGGAATGATCTCGCTCCGCCTGAACTCACCCTCGATCTGGATCAGGTGCGGGCCGCCAGCCTCGATACTCTGGTCACGCGGCATCGCATTGAGTCCACTGACATCAACCTGGGCAAGGGGCCACAGAAGGGTTTTGTGGGCAGCGTGGTCTACGAATTGCCCACCGACCCGGAGCAGTCCCGGCTGCTGACACTGCTCGCTGACGCGGCGCTCTTCCTGGGCGTAGGGATGAAGACCGCACGCGGAATGGGGATGTGTCGAAGGGTGAGGGATGTGGGGTAATAGACAGATGACGACAATCGAGAACGTCCCCACCCAGATCCCACTGGCAATGATCAACGCCCTGGCCTACTGTCCACGCCGCTTCGGCTACGAATTTATCCAGGCTGAGATGCTCATGAACGAGCATGTCGTCGAGGGACTGTTACGCCATCAGGGCGTGGATCTGGCTGGCACGACATGGCTGGCCGAAGCCGTGCAGGAACGACGAGTCTATGTGTGGAGCGAACGGCTGGGACTGGCCGGTTTCTGCGATCTGGTTGAGGTACGCGGGGGCGAGCAATACCCAGTGGAGTATAAGAAGGGTCGGCCCGGTAAATGGAAGTCCGATCACGCCCAGCTCTGTGCCCAGGCGCTCTGCTTGGAAGAGCGCACCGGCCACTCGATTGATCGCGGTTTCATCTTCTACTTTGCTACCCGTCGCCGCGAGGAGGTGCCCTTCACTGCCACGCTACGCGCCGAGGTGGAGGCACTCGTCTCCGAGGCGCATCGTCTGGCCGTAGCAGGCACGCTGCCACCACCGGTAGAGAACCCAGCCAAATGCCGCGATTGCTCGCTCCAGCCCCTCTGCCTCCCCGACGAGGTGCGGCAACTGGCGAGCATAGCCGGATGGGAGCGTGGACTATGAGTGTCGAATATTACAGCGACGGTGTGGAGATTATGATGGCGACACTCTACCTGACCGAGCAGTACAGCCTGGTGAAAGTTGAGGGCGAGGCGCTGCGCATACAGCCCTCGGGCGGAAAGCCGGGCCAGGTGATCCGCGTGCCGATCAACAAGATTGAGCAAGTGCTGGTGCTGGGCGAAATCACACTGACCACACCAGCCCTGCACATCCTGAT
Source organism: uncultured Oscillochloris sp. (assembly GCA_903920315.1). GTDB lineage: Bacteria > Chloroflexota > Chloroflexia > Chloroflexales > Chloroflexaceae > Oscillochloris. The sequence goes on along the minus strand of CAIXLU010000444.1, from coordinate 1,012 downwards.
GGAGCGGCGCATCCCGGTGCATTATTTGACGGCCCACGGTCGCTCACGTGGGTCGCTGGTAGCCGACTGGGGCAAGAATAGCGGCGTGCGGCTGGCTCAGTACGCGCTCTGTCGTGACGTGGCGCAGAGTTTCGCGGTGGCTCGACAATGCGTGGCCGGCAAGCTGCTCAATATGCGTACCCTGCTGCTCCGCTACGCCCGCGCCCGCGATGACGGAGCCGTTCTGGTTGAGGCAGCCGGACAGATTCGGCACTGTCTGCATACGCTTGCGCGCATGGATCCACCGGGAGAGACAAATGATCGCATGCACGGACTGGGGCCGCTACTCGGTCTAGAGGGTAGCGCCAGCGCGGCCTACTACGGCGTCTTTGGGCAACTGCTCAAGGGCGATTGGACCTTCCCAGGGCGGATCAAGCGTCCACCGACCGATCCGATCAACGCGCTGCTCTCCTTCGGCTACACCGTCCTGACCAACCAGGTTGTCTCGCTCATCCACGCAGTTGGGCTTGATCCTGGCCTGGGCGTTCTCCACCAGCCAGGCTTTGGCAAACCCGCCCTCGCGCTCGATCTGGTTGAAGGCTTTCGCTCAATCATCGTCGACTCGGTCGTAATCACGTTGATCAACACCGGACAAATCGGGCCAGACGACTTCAGCAACGAACTAGGCGCGGCTCGGCTAAGTGACGGGGCCAGACGTACGTTCCTAGAGAAGCTAGAGGCACGGCTCAGCGAGCAGGTACAGCACCCGTTCTTCGGTTACAAAGTGAACTATCGGCGATGCATCGAACTACAAGTGCGGCTGCTGGCCAAACACGCGCAGGGCGAGATTGACGGTTACGCACCATTCACCGTACGCTGAGGGAGAAATCCTGTATAGTGGACCCCTTTGTCAAGACACTGAAATGAGCAGTTTTCCGTGTGGTGCCTCCCCGCACCTGTGCGAAACGCTTGACACTCGGGCCATGGGCGCGGGCGGGGGCTGAGCCGCCCCGGACAGGACGATCAGCCCCCG
>CAIXLU010000443.1 GCA_903920315.1 uncultured Oscillochloris sp. | reverse complement strand
TCATGGGAGTGGCCAATGCTTGAAGTCCGTGGGCTAACCCGCAAGGGAGGCAGCGGCCGAGGGCAGGGGTCGCGACTGGGACGAAGTCGTAACAAGGTAGCCGTAGCGGAAGCTGCGGCTGGATCACCTCCTTTCTAGGGATAGGCCTATCAACCTATCAGCGGGTCTGTTAGGATCCACACAACCACACTCGATTGGGAAGATGCCACCGGCATCGGCCCTGGCGCGTATGCGCCAGGGCCGATGCTGGTTTTTATTTCAAATCGGGTAGGGGGGGCTCGCGAGCCGCCCCTACCCGCGAGCCGCCCCTACCCGATTTCTTTGCGTAATCGCCCTAAACCCGCGTCAATATCGGCGAAGACCTGCTGGAGATCGCCGAGTTGCCCGCGCTGGGCGCGCACGAACCGCGTGAAGGGCATGTTTCGCTCCCGCACTTGGCTCAACGAGCGATCAACTTCGCGCTCGAACTGACGTTCGATACTTTGGCGCAATTGTTCCCGTAAGACGGCTACCCGCTCGCGCAGAGCCTTCTTCGCCTGCCGCTGTTTTGCCGGTAGCAGTAAAAAGCCGCCTAGTGCCACTGCCGTCGCCGCCAAAATCCCGGTTGCGTCCAGTAGCGCCGTGTGGAAGATCGTCACCAGCAGTGCGCCGAGTCCGACCGCACCCGCTTCCGCCAACGCTGTCGCCGCCACCGAGGCCCGCACGTCGTCTGCAAATTGCTGCGACTCGACCTCTTTATCGTAGCTGGCCACCACCTCGCTCGCCGCCCGTCCTACGGTGTCGAGCATCGTCCGCCGGTTGTAGTCAAATGTGCCGCCAATGTTGCCGATCAGCTTCTCGCTGTGCTGTGTGGCCCGTCGCTTGATATACTCGTCGTTGCTCTGCTGGAGCCGCAGATTCTTCTCGATCATCCAATCAATCAGAGTGTGCATCTTCTGGTCAATCTGCTGGCCAACTTCGCCGACCACCTCGTGCTCGAAGGCTGTCCGTAGCTTGTCGCTGTTCATCAGGTCGGGCAGGCGTGTGAGCCGGATGTGTGCCTCGAAGAACTGGTCGCCCCGATCAACCAGATCACGCATGATCGAGTCGATCTCGCCCAGGTAGTATTGCACGTCGGTCTTCAGGTCGTCGCGGTAAAGGTTGATCTGCTGCTCGATGTTGTCTATTGTCGCCACATCCTCGCGCAGCGTCTCCAGGCGACCCTCCGTTACCTGAAGGTACTTGGTCGAGAGGCGTTGGGCCACGCCCAGCGGCGAGAGTAACTTCAGCCGCACCCGCATCTCTTCATCAAGATAATCAACCACATACGCCTCAATTGCGCTGAAGCGGCTATTGGCCCAGAGCTCCTCGCCTTCGCTGCCGCCTACGGTTCGCGACCGCAGCGCCTCACGTGCCGACACCGGGAAGATGTCTGGGGTGACGCCGAGCAGATCGCGGGCATTCTCGCGGACGAAACCCAGCACCTGTTCAAGCTCGGCAGGGGTGAGGATGTCAATCTTGTTGAGGATGATCACGATCTTTTTGCCCCACTCCTTGATCACGGAGAGAAAGCCGCGCTCACTTTCGGTGAAGGGGCGATCCGCCGAGGTGGCGAAGAGAACCAAATCGGCTCGCGGGATAAAATCGCGGGTCAGTTGCTCGTGGTAGCGGATCACCGCATTGGTGCCGGGCGTGTCTACAATGTTCAGTTGGCGCAGCACCTCGGCGGGGTAGGTGTGGACGCGCAGGCCACTGGAGTGCATCTCGCTGTGGGGCTGATCCCCATACTGGAGCAAGGTAATCGTGTCGGTGGTAGGCGTCACCCCCTCGGGCAGTACGCGGTCGCCGAGCAGGGCGTTAAGGAAGCTCGACTTGCCCGCGTTGAACTCACCGGCCACCACGATCAGGAACAATTCCTCAAGATGAGTCAGGATTTCCTGGAGCATCCGGGCGTCGCCGGGATCGGCGTCGGTGAAACGTTCAAAGCTGGCGTGCAGGCGCGTGATCAGTGCCCGCAGTTCGTTCAGCAGTTCTTCCTGCCGCTCGGTAATTAGTCGTTTACGCTGGAATAGGCCGCTTACGACCATAGTTTTAGACCTTCATCTGGGCACACAGCATAGATGAAAGAGGGCAGGTAGGGGCGGCTCGCGAGCCGCCCCTACGGCCCCCTTTCATCTCATGCATCGATAAGGAATAGCTGGTTGATCACAATTGAGGCGGCCCTCGACAGCAGGGCAAGGCCAAGCAGGGCGTAAACGATGGCGGGAATCAGTTCACCCCACGCCATCGGCCTGGGTCGCCGAGTTCGGTCGGGTATCTCGATGCGCTGCCCGCGCCAGTACGTCACCTGTGCGCTGGTGCGGCGGCCCCCACCGATGCTCCCGGCCCGCCAGGCCATCACCATCAGGTAGCCGCCGCCCGCGCCCAGCGCCAGGGCTGTAACTAACCAAGGCAGCGAGCGCCCGTTCGCCAGTACCGCGACAAAGGCGATCACAGCCACCCATCGCCAGTCAATACGAAACCCACGCATAGTGTTCTCTCAGGTGGTGCAGCGGCCCTATGATGTGGTGACGCAGTGGAAGAATAAGACACATCATCGGGCTTGGGGATGAAACTGGCGGACGGATTAGTGCTGGTGACAGGCGTGAAGTTTGGGGGGGAATGCATCGGGGATAGGCGTCAGGCGCAGCGCAGACGTAACCATTGGCAACAGATCTTTGAAGTCAATGGGCTTTGCGGCGTAGTAGCTAACTCCGAGATCACGCATTCTGGCGCGTAGGCCAGGTGTGTCATAGGCAGTAAGGACGAGGATGGGAGTCTTGGGGCGAAAGGCATGCACCGCCCGCACAAGGGCGATGGCCGAACTACCGCCCGTGCCAGGGTCAAC
>CAIXLU010000442.1 GCA_903920315.1 uncultured Oscillochloris sp. | reverse complement strand
CGTGCGATACCCGAGGTGCGCGGCTGCAAGCCGCGCCGACGTATTTCATCGGGGGTTGTGCGCGAATCGCATGGTTGTCTGAAGGAATGAGGGGTAGTCGTTGGGGAGTATTCGCTGCCCCCTATGGTGAACCTTGTTGTTTGTCGTATCGTTTGCGTTCATAAGAATCACTGCGTTGTATCGCGTTTTATTGCGTCCTATCGCGGAAAAGCGTCATTTCTGCTATAATGCCCGCACAAACATCACCTGCGCCCGTATATAAGGATCTACCGTATGGCCGAGATAATCCCCCTGATCCCGGCGAGCGAGGGTGCCGCGCCGGAGCCGTTTAAAGCTGGCTCCTGCAAGCTGCACCCGCAAACGATGTGCCCTGCCTTCGGCGCCCTGCGCGTATTATCGCGCATCGAGGGTGTTCAGCCCGCGATGATCACGGACGCCGGATGCCTCTACGGGCTTACATTTGTGACGCACTTTTACGCTGCACGCAAGAGTATTGTGGCCCCGCAGTTGGGTACCGCTGAACTTTCGTCGGGTAAAGTGCAGGAAGCGGCAAACGCGGTCATCGCCGAGGCGGCGAAGGAGCAGAACGTCAGCGTTATCCCGGTACTTTCGCTCTGTGTCGCCGAGACGGCGGGCTTGTCTGAGGAGTTGCTGCCCACCGAGGTTGACGGTATACCTGTGGTGCTGGTGCGTGTCCCGGCTTACGCCATTCACTCGCACCCTGAGGCGAAGGATATTGCTCTGGCGGCGGTGATGCGCCGCTTCGTTGATCATGCGAGCGTGCAGGAACCCCACAGTCTCGTTCTGCTTGGCGAGGTTTTTCCGGCTGACCCGCTGATTATTGATGGGCTCGTGCGGAAAATGGGTGGGCGGGTGATCACCACGCTGCCCGGTCGCCATGTGAATGAACTGAAACTGGCTGGTCAGGCAACGGCGGTAGCTGCCCTGCATCCCTTTTACCGCGAGACGGTAGCTATACTGCGTGAACGCGGGGTGGGTGTGGTCAGCGGAGCACCCATTGGGGTTGAGGGCAGCGCGGCATGGATCAGGGCCGTCGGAGCCGCCCTTGATCTGGATGAAGATGTGGTCGAGCGGGTCGCCCGTGAGGAAGAAGCCGCCGCACGGGGGTTTCTCTCAACCCAGCCGCTCAAGGGAACCACGATCATGCTTTCGGGCTACGAGGGGAACGAAATGCTCTACGCCCGCCTGCTGATCGAGGGCGGTGCCCATGTGCCCTATGTGAGTACGAGCATCGGCCAGAGCATGCTCACCGCTGGCGATGAGGCGTGGCTGAAGGCCCACGGCTGCGAAGTGGTGGTCTACCGCAAGGCGATTGAGGACGATATGGCGGCCATGGCGCACTGGACATTTGACCTCGTGATTGGCACAACGACCTTGGCCGCCCACGCCAAGGAATTGGGCATTCCAGCGGTCTACTACACGAACATGCTCAGCGTGCGCCCGCTCTTCCTCACCGGCGGTATGATCGCCTCGCTCAGCTTTGTGCGCGAGTTGCTCGGTCGCAGGCCGCTCTATCAGCGGATGGTAGATTTTTTTGGAACAAGTAGGGGCGAAGCACGCGCATAGTGTAGATACGCTCAGGGCGAATGCTTCGCCCCTACATATGGATTACATGATGGCCATTACCCTGATTCGTGACATCTCGGACAGCTCATCGTACTGGGGGGCGAGCTGGGTTTTTGGCTGCTTCCCTGATGTCCATATGGTGTGCGACGCGCCTATTGGTTGCTACAATTTGCTCGGCATGGCGATAACGAACTACACCGACGCCCTGCCGCATATGGCGAACCTGACGCCTACCTCGATCCACGAAGAGGATGTGATCACCGGGACGGCCAAGGCGCTCAAGCGGACGATTGACGATCTGCGCTCGCTAGGCACGCTTGAAGGGAAGCGCCTGATCGTGCTGAGTACCGCCGAGAGCGAGATGATCAGCGCCGACCATACCACCCTTGTGGCGCAACTCGATCCCGAGGCGCGTTTCTTCTGGAGCCAGTCGCTGGAGCAGGATGAGTGGCAGGGCCGCGATCACGCCCTGCTCTTTGCCTGGGAAGAATATGGGAAACCCTTTGTGACGCCGGGTGCGCCACCGAAGGCGTCCAATCTGGTGAATATTATCGGGCCGTCCATGGGTTGCTTCAACGCTCCGGCGGATCTGCACGAGCTGAAGCGGCTGATCGCGGGGGTGGGCGGCGAGCTGAATCTGGTCTACCCGTATGCGGGCAGCATTGCCGAAACGCCGCATCTAGCCGATGCGGCGGCAAATGTGGTTCTCTACCGCGAGTTTGGTGAGCCGCTGGCGCAGGCTCTTGGTCGTCCCTACCTCTTTGCTCCCTTCGGCGTCTTCGGCACCACGGCGTTTCTGCGCGAACTAGGGCACATCCTGGGTACGCCTGAATCCCAGATCGAGGCGTTCATCAGTAACGAGAAGAAAACGACGCTCCAGCCAGTGTGGGATCTGTGGCGTGGCCCGCAGAGCGATTGGTTTGCCACGGTGGACTGCGCGATTGTGGCCGGACGGAGCTATGTCGAGGGTCTGCGCCAGTTTTTGGGCGAAGAACTGGGCATGAAGGTCGCCTGGAGTTCGGGCCGACCTCGGCGCGAGGACGAGCCAGACAATATCGAGATCCGCAAGCGGCTACACGCCAAGGCACCGGCCTTCATCTTCGGCAGCATTAACGAGAAGATCTATCTCGCAGAGGCCAATGCACGGGCCAGCCACTTCATCCCAGTTACCTTCCCTGGCCCGGTGGTGCGGCGAACCACAGGCACGCCCTTTATGGGCTACGCCGGGGCGGCTCACATCATGCAGGAACTGGTGAACCGCTTCTACGAGATGGTCTTCAACTTTCTGCCAGTGGAGCTGGTGAAGCAGGAGGCGGGGGGCAGGGGGCGGGGGGCAGGGGGCGGGGGGCAGGAGGCGGGAGGCGGGGGGCAGGAGGCAGGAGGCGGGAGGCAGGAGGCGGGAGGCGGGTTGTCCGATCACTCATCGGAGACGATGGCATGGAGTGTAGCGGCCACGGATCGGCTGAACGCGGCAATTGAGCAGGTACCCTTTCTGGCGCGGATCAGCGCCAGCCGTGCGCTGCGTCTGGCTGCTGAACAGGCCACCCGTGCTCGTGGCGAGACAGAAGTGAGCCTGGAGGTTGTTGAGTCAGCTATTGCCCACGGTGCATCATGATGTGGTGTAAAATACGTTAATGTAGTCGTTGAGATGTGAGTAAGGATGAGCATATGATCAACGATGATCGACAGAAGGCACTCCAGCTTCAGGCGTGGCTGGCAACATTCAATCTGCCGCCACGGGTGATCAACCCGCTCCGCCGTGCTTTGGAGGTTGTGCTGGGTGAGCGCGAGGGAATACCGGGCAAAAGCAATGCGATAGAGGGCATGAATCGTGCGCAGTTCGTGAGAGAATTGTACCGTCCTGAGGGCGGTGTGATCCGCACGCTGCCCGCTGTGGGCGCACTGGTTATTGAGGCGCTCCGCGAGGTGATCCCACCGTCCTATGCTGCGGTTGAGACCCCGCCTGCCGCGCCCCCGCCCGCTGCGCCCCCGTCCGCCGACGAGGGCTGGCGCGATTTCGAGATTGATGATAGTCTCGCGCCCCCCATTGACGATCCTGATCCGCTTCAGAATCAGATGTTCGTTGCACCAGACCTGTCCGCCAGCACTACCTGTGCTGATGGACAGGACTCCGCAGCCGACAATCCGGTCGCACCGCCACCACGGCGGCGCGGTCGCCCGCGAAAAGAGGACAGCATTGCACGTGGGCCAATAATCCAGCGCCCTCGTCCCGCGAGCGTCGCTGCACCCGTGCCCGTCACTGCGTCGCCCGTCACCGTCGTGCAGGAACCCGTCTTCTCAGATCTCGCCTTCATACCAGATTTGGACGAGTCTCAGCTAAAGCAACTCTGGCGCGTGCTGCATCCGCAGGCTCGTCGAGCAGTGATAGGCTATATCTCAGAGTTACTCTATCCGTGATCTCCCTGTCCGCCTATCTCCCACAGGATCGGTGCCACGCGCTGGCGTGTGGTATCTCGCTCCCTCCCCGTGCTGATGGCGCGGTTCTCTTTGCGGATATTTCCGGCTTTACCCCTCTCACGGAGATGCTGCGTCAGGCTCTTGGCCCACGCCGGGGCAGCGAGGCACTCACCGACCAGATCAACGCTACCTACGCCGCGCTGATTACACAAGTTAATACCTACCGTGGCAGCGTGATCGGCTTTGCCGGTGACGCGATTACCTGCTGGTTCTCCGCTGCGGATGGTTCGGTCGCTCATCGTGCGACTGCCTGCGCAGTTGGCATGCAGCGGGCGATGTCGGCCTTTACCCATATTCCTCTGCCGGGGGGCGGCACCACGGCCCTGGCGCTGAAGGTTGCGGTGGCATGCGGTTCCGCCCGTCGTTTTGTGGTCGGCGACCCAGAAATTCAATCACTGGATCTGTTGGCAGGCGATACCCTCGCCCGTGTGGCCGTCGCTGAACATCACGCGCTGGCGAGCGAAATTCTGCTTGATGAGGCGACCGTCAGCGCATTGGGGACTGCGGCGCGGATCATCGAGTGGCGCGATGATCCTGATCGGGGAGAGCGATTCGCCCTGCTCGGTAGCCTTGCAGCAGCTCCGCCGGTTTCCCCGTGGCCGGCATTGTCACCTGCGGCGCTCTCGGCGGCGATGCTGCGACCGTGGCTTTTGCCTGCAGTCTACCAGCGCGAACTAGCAGGACAGGGTACCTTCCTCACCGAGTTGCGACCGGCTGTTGCGCTCTTCCTGCGCTTTACCGGGATTGACTATGACACCGACCCGGATGCTCATACCCGGCTTGATGCCTTCATCCGAGCGGTGCAGGGCGTCCTGACTCGCTACGATGGCGCGCTGCTCCAGGTCGTCATTGGCGATAAAGGGAGCTACCTCTGCATCGCGTTTGGTGCGCCGGTGGCTCATGAGGATGATGCCCGCCGTGCGGTGTTGGCCGCGCTGGCGCTCCAGCGCGAGGCCATCGTGGCGGGGGGATTGCCTCCGCTCCAGATCGGCATTAGCCAGGGGATTATGCGCTGCGGTGCGTATGGCAGCGTCAACCGCCACACCTACGGTATTCTGGGCGACGAGGTAAATGTGGCAGCCCGGCTCATGAGCATGGCCGCACCGGGGGGAACCTTGGTCAGCGCAGAGATTCATGCTGCCGTTGCCAGTACGGTTGCCTTCGAGCCACGTCCGCCCGTCCGTATCAAGGGTAAAGCGGACCTCCAGCTTACCTTCGCGGTCGGCGACATCTATCAGCGTCGGGCGTCACGCCTCCAAGAACCGGCCTACGATCTTCCCCTGGTTGGTCGTACCGATGAGATCGCCCTAGCCAGTCAGGTACTCCATCAGGCGCTGGCGGGATACGGCCAAATCCTGGGCATCACCGCAGAAGCGGGCCAGGGCAAATCGCGACTGGTTGCCGAGATCATCAGGTTGGCGTATCAGGGCCATGTCATCGGCTACGGCGGTGCCTGCCACGCCACCGGCACACGGAGTCCTTACCTCGTCTGGCAGCCGATCTGGCGTGCGATCTTCAACAGTGACCCGGAGGCATCACTGCGACAGCAGATCCAGGCGCTCCAGGAACGTATCGCCATCTGGGCACCGGAGCGAGCTGAGGCGATTCCGTTGCTCGGACCGCTGCTCGGTCTCTCTCTGCCGGAAAGCGACTTTACCCAGAGCCTAGAGCCGAAGGATCGCCAGGGAGCGCTGCACGCCCTGCTGCGTGATTGTCTGATGGCGGCGGCCCGCGAGGCCCAAGGTGCGGGCGGTGGGTTGCTAATTGTTTTGGAAGATACGCACTGGATTGATGCAGCGTCAGATGACTTGCTGATTGACCTCGTGCGGGTTGTTCAGGAATTGCCCGTACTCATCGTGCTGGCCTATCGCCCGCGAGATCTCACCCAGCCGCACGGCCTGCGCCTGGAGCGGCTGCCGAGCCTGACCCAGATTACTCTGGGGGGACTCGATACTGCGGCAGCCGAGCACCTGATCCGGGCGAAGTTGCTCCAGATCTTCCCCGCACAGGCGGGCGCGATACCTGATACCCTTGTCTCCCGGCTGATGGAGCGAACCCAGGGCAACCCCTTCTTCTTGGAGGAGTTGCTGAATTACCTCCACGACCGGAAGATAGATCCCTACAAGGATGGTGCCCTCGAATCGCTGGCCCTGCCCGATAGCCTTCACCGCCTGATCCTGAGCCGATTGGATCCAGATGACTGGGCAGCAGCAGGTGATCCTGAAGGCGTCGAGCGTGATTGGGCGGCGTTTTTCTGTAGACTGGCTGCGCGGAGCCTTCCCAACTTTGAGTTCGCCCGAAGGGCTTACGCGGGAATTGGCTGAACTGGCACGACTTGACATGACGCCATTGGATACGCCTGAGCCAGAACTGGCCTATCTTTTCAAGCACGTTATCATCCGCGAGGTGGCCTACGAAAGCCTGGGAGCGGCCACGCGCACGGCGTTGCACGGGCAATTGGCGGACTACCTGGAGCGATCCGCTGGAACTGACACTGATGGCGTGCTCGACATCTTGGCCTACCACTACGAGCAGAGCGACAATCTGGCAAAGAAGCGCGAGTACCTGCGCCGCGCTGGCACGGCGGCAGCGGATCGTTACGCCAACGCCGCCGCCCTGGCCTATCTCAGCCGCGCCCTGGATCTGGTTCCTCGCGATAACCTGAGCGAACGCTACGACCTGCTGTTGGCTCGCGAGACGATCTATGACGTGCAAGGCGAACGCGCCCTGGAGTCGGCGGATCTCGATCTGTTGCGCGATCTGGCCGAGCGACTCGGTGATCCTCGGCGCTGCGCGGAGGTGGCCCTCCAGTGCGGGCGCTATGCCGAGCGGATTGGTGATTACCCGGCGGCGGTTGCGGCAACCCAGGAGGCGATTGCATGGGCGCAGGCGGCCAATCTGAGTGGCCTGGAAGCGACAGGCTACCAGCGCTGGGGCTGGACGCTCCTTCGCCAGCGCGACTATGCCGACGCACGGGTGCAGTTGGAGCGCAGCCTCCAGCTTGGGCGTGCCAACAATGATCAGCACTGTGTCTGTCGGGCGCTGACCGATCTCGGCACGCTGGCGCTCGAACAAGGCGCACATACGGAGGCTCGTGGCTGGTATACTCAGAGCCTGAGCCTCGCCCGGTCGCTCGGAGATCGGCGGCAGGAGTGCCACGCTTTAGGCAACTTGGGAACCCTGCTGGCCGAGCAGGGGAATTTTTCCGGCGCACGG
>CAIXLU010000441.1 GCA_903920315.1 uncultured Oscillochloris sp. | reverse complement strand
CTGTGCTCCTGAATCCTGTGCATGGGGCTGGCAGAGTCAATGGGGAAACGAGTGAGTGTAAAGAATTAATGCGGGGATACGGAGAGACGCCCCGGCGGGGCGTCTCTCCCATAGTGTGCGGAATCGCGATTTTTTTGGAGGAGGGTCTATGACCACAGATACCGACGCGGCCCATCGCCGCACATTGCTGGCCACCCACCTACGACGACTGCTGGCCACCGACGAGCAGTTGGCCCAGCAGCCCGACAACGTGACGATGGCGCTAGATCATGAACACACCACCGCGCAGATCAACACCCTCGCCGCAGCGGCGGGTCTCGGCACGCTCCCCACAGCCCTGCCCGCCATCGCCGTAGCGGTGGGCCTGCGGGCCGAGGTCATCGCCTCACTCCAGAGCCAGCAGACACACACCAACGCCTATCGCCGCGCCACCGAGATTCAGCACATCACCGCATCACCGTCCACGCAGGTCACACTCACAATGGCGCTCCAGCAAGCCAACCAGCATCTGGCCGAGATCGCGCAGCAATTGACCGAATTACAGGCCGCTGCGCCCGCTCCGGCTGGGGGAGGGAGTCCAAACTCCCCTCTCCTGCTGGGAGAGGGGCCGGGGGTGAGGGCCGCGTTTCATCCGCCACCAGGACCGACCCCCGACCAACTCCGTCGTCTGCGCGCCCTGCTCGCACGCTGCGATGAGTTCGACACCCCACGCCAGCTCAGCGCCCTCTTCGCCGACCGACGCATCGCACTCTGGCGCGCTGGTCTGCCCGAAGCCGACAACCAGAAGGGTCGCGTTGACCTGCTGATCAGCTACCTGATCGGCAACCGCACCACCGCCGGTGAATCCGCCCTGGTCCTGCTGCTGTGGGTTCTCGCCGAGCGCTACGATCCTGCCGACGAACGGCACGACAACCTGCTCACTCTGGCGAGCGAACTGGCCTACGGTGTGCGCGTCACCCTGCCACCAAATAGCTCAACCGACCCCCAGCTTGAGCGCAAGATCCGCGACTCAAACGGGATGATTGATGCCCGTGTATGGATGATCAGACTGGCCGCCATCACGCAGCAGGTTTGCCGGATCACGGTTGCGTTTGGCGGCACAACCGCATACGGCACTGGATTTCTGCTCGCCCCGGACATCGTGATCACCAACTACCACGTTGTCGAGCAGGTGATTACCGGCAAGGCTCCCGCATCGAGCGTGAGCCTGCTCTTCGACTACCACCTGCGTGATGACGGAGTCACCCCACATGTGGGTGCCAGCTACACGCTGGCCGCGCACGACTGGCTGATCGACTCCTCGCCCTACAGCCCGCTCGACCTCACAGCCCATGAAGCCGTCGCGACCGCCCCCGATCAGCTTGACTATGCCCTGCTGCGGATTGCCGGTGCGCCAGGCAACGAACTCGTTCAGGGCGGCTCTGGTACACTATCTGTGCCACGCGGCTGGATCGCGCTCCCGACCAACACCTATCCCTTTGCCGCACATACGCCGCTGCTGATCGTCCAGCACCCCGACGGCAAGGAGCAAAAGCTCGCCATTGACACCGACGCAATCATCGGCATGAACAACAACGGCACACGGGTACGCTACCGCACCAATACGGAACCGGGATCATCAGGCGCACCCTGCTTCGACGCACACTGGAATTTGGTCGCCCTACACCACGCTGGCGACCCCAACTACGCCGCGCTGCACCAGCCCGGATATAACCAGGGAATCCCGTTCTCCGCCATCCTGAGACTGCTTCAGGAACGCGGCAAACTCACGTTGCTGAATGCAGCCGCATAAATCACAACAAGGAGTCATGATGAGCGAGTCCGTGATCACCTTCTGCATCGAGCAGATCATCCCGCCGGAGTACCGCCAGATCGCCATTGCAAAAGCCATTGCGGAGAATCCCGCCAATGCCTCACCCTTCGAGGCCGCCGCAGAGCGCAGCAAGCTCTGGGCGCCCGGACGAACATTAAAGGTACGCTTTCTTGATGGAACCGCCGAGGCGCATGCACTCGTGGAACGCTACGCCCATCAGTGGTGCGACCACGCCAACATCCACTTTAATTTCGGTGATCACGCCCAGGCCGAGATCCGGATCTCATTCAGCAGGGCCGGCTCCTGGTCAGCCGTAGGCACCGATGCGCTCATCGAAGAAATCTTTCCCGCACATGCACCAACGATGAACTTCGGCTGGCTGGACGAAACCGTTGTCCTCCACGAGTTCGGCCACGCCCTCGGCCTGATCCACGAACACCAGAGTCCAGCGCAGACGATTCAGTGGGACGAAGAGGCCGTGATCGCCTATCTTGCCGGCCCACCAAATTTCTGGCCCGCGCAGCGCACGCGGGAAAACGTCTTTGCGCGCTACTCGGTGGAGCAGACGCAGTTCAGCGCGTTCGATCACGCCTCGATCATGCTCTACTACTTCCCGCCACAGTTTACGCGGAACGGACAGGTATTCGCCCAGAACAAGACGCTATCCGAGCAGGATAAGCGCTTTATCGCCGAGTGCTATCCAAAGTAGACAGAGACGATCATCTGCGAACGATAGCAATCCTATCCCGGCAATAGAGCAAAAATCACCCTGTTATCCATGTCACGCAGAGCGAAACGAAGCGTCCCGGCGATGATCATGCACATCGGGACGCTTCGCTTCGCTCTGCGTGACAGCGTGCCTTTTTCCGACACCCGCCCACCCATCACGCAGCCCTCCCTCACACAATTCCTAAAAAATCCCCCTCTCGACCGCATCCTTTTGGGGCAGTCAAACGGTGTAGATACCGTGTCACACCGTCT
>CAIXLU010000440.1 GCA_903920315.1 uncultured Oscillochloris sp. | reverse complement strand
CTGTCCGAGCCCGCGAAGGCGGGCTTCGTAGACCAGAGCCCGTGGCTTCAGCCACCGGGCGACCGGGTTCCTGAGGGTTTTGCACGAACCCTGACCAAGCGGCGCACGCCGCGCAGTCCCCGCTGGAACACTCCGGCAAGCGGTTCGGGGGGCAGAGCCGGGATGATCGGGCATGGTTCGCCGCCAAGCGCCACGCTCACCCGCGTGGCAGCAGCGATGCCCGTGACGCATGCCCGTTCGAGGAACAGGGCCGGGTGCGGGTAACGCAGCCAATCGCCGCACATGCTGATTGCCGACCAGGGACTCTCAACGCCGGGATAGCGCAGATCGCTGCCTGTCTCGAAGCGGGTATGGGTGGCGGGATTGCGCTGAACCGTTGCGTGGATCATGTGGCCGCGCAATTCGGGGTAGATGTACGCTATGTCGTTGAGAGCGAGGGCCAGCACCGCCGTATCGGGCAGATCGATCACCTCGGGCGGGCCGTAGATGTGGGCTTCCACTAGCGCGCCGCCGGTGGCCGCATGCCATGCGGCGCAATCGCGCTGGATACGGTGGATCCAGAAGAAATTATCAATGCTGAAGTCGCCGCTACAGATCCCTGACTCGGCTCGTCTGGTGGGCGCGGTATCGAACCACAGACGCACAATCCCGTTGGTCAGGCCACATGGCCAGGCCAGGGCCGAAACTGCATCGGCGGTAGCGGGGCTCGCCGTGAGCAGGCGGTGTGCCGACGGCGCATCAAGGGCCAGCACCACCTGAGCCGTTGTGGCCACCTGCCTGCCGCCATCGGCACGTTGCCAATGCACCCGCCAGCCACCCGGCACCGGCTCCAGCCGATCAACATGGGCGCGGTTCAGCAGTTCACCGCCGTGGGCCGTAATCGCCGCCACCAGGGGCGCGATCAGCGCACACTCAGCGTCGGCGGAAAGATACTCGAAGGCCCAGGAATCGCGGCGCAGCAATGTATAGAAGCGCAGGAAGGCCAGCGATCCTCCCAGCGACGCCTCCTCAGGGTGAGCGGCCAACCCGTTGCGCATCAGGGCCGTCATGAATGCCCGTAATCGCGGCGGCCAATGCGTAAACAGTTCGGCCAGGGTATGATCGGCCAGCGGTGTCGGCTCGATCAGCGGATCGTAGGCCAGCGCCATGTAGAGCGAACCCACAACTCGCGGCAAACCAATCCAGTCGCGCAGCGTGAGCATGGCGATGAAGTCGGGTCGTACCAGCAGGCCCATATAGTGCAGCGGCGCGGGCACGAAGCTGCGGCGCACCGCACTGCCCGCCTCGGCACGGGAGGTTCGGCCCCTCTCGCGGTGAACCCAATCCTCGTGGCGAGCCGCCACCCGGTCGGACGCAATACCGTGACGGTCGAGCATCGCTCGCAGATTATGGTACTGGCCCCATATGCCGTGGATGCCATGTTCCGCCGGGAAACGCCAGCGCTGCCCGCCGTGATCGAGTTCTACCGTTTCACCGCCCCCCATCCGCCCGCCAAAGTGAAGATCCGCCTCCAGCACCAGCGGATCCAGCCCGCGCTCAGCCAGATGCAGCGCCGCCGTCAGCCCTGCCAGTCCGCCGCCCACCACAATCACCGGCTGATCGGGAGACGCTACCGTGCCCATGAGCCATCGCTCTCTGGCTCAACCACAACCGCCGTGCCGTAGGCCAGAACTTCGGTCATACCTTGGGCGATCTCCGTCGTATCGTAGCCGAAGCTAACGATAGCGTTTGCCCCAAGCTGTGCGGCGTGCTCCAAGGTCATCAGGAAGGCATCGGTGCGGGCGTGTTCGCAGACGTTCATCATCGTGCGAATATTCCCGCCAACCAGCGACTTAAAGCTCGCCGCGATCTGCCCGCCGAGGCTGGCCGAGCGCACCGTCAGGCCACGCACAATACCCAGCGAGCGCACAATACGGAAGCCCGGCAGAGTGAACGCCGACGTAACCATCGCCGGGTCAAGGGCGATGGCGGGCGCAGTAGCGATGCGCTGAGTCTTGCCGGTTGTTGCCGGGGCAACCGGGGCACCGCAGATAATACAGAACTGGGCGTCGCGAGGAATGGTGGCGTCACAGGTTGCACACTGCATCGGTTTGCTCCTTAGACAAGATTGCAGATTTTAGATTGCAGATTGCAGATTGCAGATTTGCCGCAACAGGATGCGCTGCATGTGCCCAAACTGTCAAGTACCTGCGAATCTCGTCTTATGATACAACTACGCATGAGATGAGTGTATAGCATTTTTTAGAGCCGTGAAGGGGAGTCCAGGCTTCAGCCGGCTGAAGCCTGGACTCCCCTTCACGGCTCTAAAAAATGCTATACACTCATCTCATGCGTAGTTGTATCAT
>CAIXLU010000439.1 GCA_903920315.1 uncultured Oscillochloris sp. | reverse complement strand
TTCACGCTTTACGTTTTACGCTTTACGTTTCACGCTTCACGTTTAGGGACACAGATCTCTTTACATATCCCATCGCGAGTGACCTGTCACGCAGAGCGAAGCGCAGGCCGACGCCCAGCCGTAGGCTCCCCAGAGGCGACTGAAGTCGCCCACCTCATACACCCCGTTCACCCGTTCGCCGTTCGGAACCAGCCCCTCATAGCTGTTTTACCTGTTCTGAACGGGGTGAACGGGGCGAACGGGTGAACGACTGAACAGACGAACGGCCAAATAGCACAGAGCAGAGGGAACACAGTCACGCTGAACGCAGCAAAGCGCCCCGGCAATGCCATTCGCACGGCACACCAGAGCAGGTGTACAGTCACGCGCCCGGCCCAACGGGCGGGCTATTTAATGACGAAGGCCGCTGAAGCGGCATTAGGCAGGCCGCTTCAGCGGCCTTCGCCATTAATAGCCGAGGCGTTTACGCCTACGGTACGAGCGATCTGCGGATTTTGCACCACCCCTGCCCCCCCACAACCGCCCCTTCACGTTTTCTCTAACCTGGTGTATGATTGATGACGCCGCGCCGGGTTCAACGCCCGACGCAGCCACCTCTCCCGAGTCGCAGTTCGAGAAAGGCGTGCCTATGGTAGCACGTCACACCACGAAGGGAACACCCTCATGTCCGGCGTCACCTCCAAAGAGACCTCTGGCCCCCCGTCCACCGGCCGCACCACCCGCAAGAACGCTCCCCTTGAACCCGGCGGATTCTCTGGATTCTCGATCGGAGCTTTTGGCCTTGTTGTGAGTGCGATTTTTTGGATCATCGGTGCCCGCTGGACAATTGACGGCCTAATCGTGATGTTCAACGGAATCCTACAGTTCTTAAATGTCACGTACGTGGCTCCCATCCCGCCTCCCTTTCTGATCTATGCCATCCTGAGTCCGGTTCCGGTTATCTTTTCTGCAGTAGAGTGGCGAACTCCGTGGGAAGGCCGGGACGGCGAGGTGTACTTCGCGAAGCCCGGTGCATGGCTTGTGTGGTTCATCGCCGGCGGATTCGACGCCTACACGACCTACCTCGGATTAGGCGTGGATCCCGGCCCCGGAGCGGTAACAATTATGCGCCAGATCGCCCTTAGTGGACTGCCGCGCATCACGGTTGCCATTATCTTGACAATGGGACCTGAGTGGCTTGGCCGAGAAATGATTGCGCTGATGAAGCGGATCTTCTTCGGCAAGAAGTAACCAGAGGTTCGCTATGGATCTGCTGCATCTGCTTTTGATCTTCGCGCAAACAGCGACACCACGCACGGGGGGTGACTTTTCTTTCGCAGATGTCCCCTACCTGGTTGGGGGCGTACTCGTGATGCTCTTACTCATTGGCCTCTCTCAATCACGATGGGGACAAGAGGAGCGTGATCGACAGCGTGCGTTGCAGGCACGACGCACTTCCCCGGTCGTCAGTGCGCCAGATCCAGCGATGCAGCGAAACCCCGACCCCGCCCCCGAGCCGCCGCCGCACCCGCAGCGCATCACGGCGGCAGAGCGACGGCACACCCTTGTCGTCGGCAGCGAGGGCGACGGTAAGACCCAGACCCAGATCGCCTTCCTTGTCGGCGACATCCGTCGCGGCGAGCAGGTCGTCTGGGCCTCCACCAACCTCGCCCTCTTCCATAGCCGTGACCAGCAAACCGACCTGCGCCCCCTGGCCCACCTCTTTGAATACACCAGCGAGCGGCGCGAAATTATGGCCGTTCTTCAGTGGGCCGCCGCCGAGATTGACCGGCGCATGCCGATGTACAAGGCCGATATGTCTCACGGCGACCCCGTGATCATCTACGTGGACGAACTCGGCGGACTTTATCGCGATTTCGGCGATGTTCTGGTGCGGGCCATGCGAACCATTGCCGAACAGGGCCGCAAAGTGGACGTGTTCCTCTTCCTCGTCGCCCACAATACGCTCAAAGAGTCCACTGGCCTCGACCTCGCCCTCAAGGCGCTCTTCAAGACCCGGCTGCTTGGCAACGTAGACCAGGCCACCTGGACGGCGATGGTGGGGCCGGGCATCAAGCTGCGCGGCGTGCCCGACGGCCAGGGTCTCTGGCATCAGCCCGACAAGCGCGGCAACGTCTTCCCTGTCACCGTCCACCGACCGAGCGCGCAGGACATCGCCCGGATCGCCACAACGCGCCCCCGAAACCGACCATCCATCCTCGACGCGGCCCAGCCCTACCGCGAGGAACTGGCCATCGAAAAGCCCGTCGCGGCAAAACCCGGAGTGCCGGTACCGCCGGTCTGGGCACCCAGCGAACTCCATCTCCAGGTACAGGAACTCGTGCAGGCCGCCCTACCAGAGATCATCCGCCTTGTGACGGTCGAGAGACTCTCTCTGCCCAAGGCGCAGGAGCTTACCCAGACCTCAAACCGGGCGCTGGCACGTCGCCTCGGCCTCGGCTCCAACGGCGGTGTCGCCGCCGTGCGGATCGGCACGACCATCAAGGAGTGGGATATCGAGGGTGGCGTACGTCTCTTCGATGTGCCAGATTTCTCTGCGGATGATCGAGAAGGACAGGTAGAACACCTGACTCCTGCGGCCTAACACACGACAACGCCCCCGAAATATCGGGAGCGTCGGAGGGGCAAAGCTGTGCTATAATTGCCCGCGTACTCTTTAAGATCCCAAGAGGCCCCATCCGTCGCCCCCCCGCCAAGGTAAAGCGATGAACAGAGCCTCTTGAAATTCCGCAGTGACAGGACTTGAAACGACCTAACACCACCGGATCGTACTCAGATATGACGCTGCTGTCAAGTACGGCGATCCTGTTCCCAGGACATGGCAAAGTCCTGTCACCGTATCGCCGTGGGGCTAAAGCCCTCGGCTCTTGGCCACGACGCCCGCCTTCGCGGGCTGGGACAGCCCACGAAGGCGGGCGTCGTAGATGTAGCCCGCGACTTCAGTCGCCGGGCAACCGGGTTCCTGAGGACTTTGCTTATGTCCTGATCCTGTTCCGCGATACTCTCGGGGTATAGACGCAGGAGTTATCCATGACTATCTCACCATCGCTCGCAGGTCTTCCCATTCTCACCCCCACCACCGGGGACGAACTGGTCGTCCACGCCCTCGTCCACGCCGTGATGCCCTCCGAACAGCGAGCGACCTGCCGCACGATCACACCGTCACCATTGAAGATTTCCACACCCCAAATACGCCAGAAATATGCACCTGGGTCATCGTGCGACGAACAACCGACGGCACAACCGTCGCGGGATGTCACGACGATGTCGGCAACGATAGCCAGAGGGCCACCCCTACACAATTGCGGCAATGACAAAGCCCTGGAGGAAAAACCAGAGCTTCGTTCGCGTCTATCCGTTTTCGATGTCCGAGACTCGCACACAACGAGTTGTTCGGAGAGGACCACAGCTATGTCTGATTATAGCATACCCATCCCGCCACACAACACGTCACGTCAGGGAACACCCTTAGATGAGGTTTCAGGTACCAGGTTTCAGGTTTACCGTTCGTCGTGCAGGATTCCCGCCTGCCGACGCGCATCTGGCGGGCTGGAAGCCCGCACTACGCGCAGCCCAAACTGTAAAGCGGGATTGAACCATGTCTTAGACATCAAGGAGAAGAACAGCATCGTCTGGCATGCGTGCGTGTCTCCTGCACCGCGATTCCTGGTACGCCATACCCTCCGAGGGATGGCCGCAGGAGCCTTCCATGAATAGCGCACCATGGCTCGCCGACCGCCCTCATACGCCGCTCCAGGCGGAACATACGCCGACATCCGAGGACGAACGGCTCCTTCGTGCCCTCTTCCACGCCCTCATCCCCCCCGGCGGAACGCCCCGCTGTGCCCTCATGAATGGCCCCGATCGCGACCGCAAATATAGCGACCCGCCCCGAGGCTATACCTTCTCCCTCGACGACCTCCGCGCCCATCTCCGCACTCCCGGCACGCATGGCGCACGCACCTGGGCCGTCGTCCTCCGCAACACCGCCGGTGAGGCCGTCGCCGGATGCCGTGACTACGACGGCGACGACAGCCAGGGGGCCATCACCGGCCTCGCCGCCCTCGCCGCCGCCACCGCCGCCGGTCTCACCGCCTTTGCCCTCTTCGTCAATGGTCGCGCCCATGTCTGGGTCCTCTATCGCCTCCCCGCCCCCGCCGCTGACATTGCCCACCAACTCCGCACCATCCTGCCCTCCGGCCCCGGCGAGATCTACCCCAGCGGCAACAATATTCGCCTGCCCCTTGGCTTCCACTGTCACCACCGCACCCGTGGCACCCTCGTTCTCCCCGACGGTCATCTCATTCCTCTCGATACTCCCACCGGCCTCTCTGCCGGTCTCTCTGCCATCCTCTCCCTCCGCCGCAACCTCGCCCCGCCCCCTGCCCCGGCCTCTGCCGCATCTTCTCCTGCCTCCTCGGCCACACCCACCGACCCCGCCTGCTGGGATCATCTGCCTGATGGGAAAGCACTGATGGACACCCCCCGCTACAAGGCTCTCTTCACCCGTCGCCCGCAACTGCGCCTCCTCGCCGCCGGGAAACGAGTTACCCTGAATACGTCCGCCGGCCCTAAAGACACCGGCTCCGAACAGGTCGCCGTCCTCGTCGCCAATCTACTCACCACCGGCCTCGCCTCCGCTCCCGGTCGCGGCGCTCCCCCCCTCGCCGAAATTCGCGCCGTCGCCCTCCACTGGCACCCCACCCTGCGCCCCGACTACCCCCTCCCTGCCTACAAAGCCGACATTGACCGCCTCATCGCGAAGTACACCCCTCCCCTCTACGACCCCGAACCCACCCGCATCCTGAGCCTACGCCACATCTCCCCCTCCCCCGCCCGCACCCCCGCTCGCTGCCGCCGTGCCGGTGACCGCGCCACCCAGGCCGATACCCTGGCATCCCTTCTCACATCCCACATCAATCACGTCGTCACCATCGCCGACCTCGCCCGCGCCCTCTCTGTCCGCCCCCGCATGATCGGCCTCTACCTCCGCGACCTCCGCATCGCCGGACGACTCGACACCACCCGCTCCGGTCACGGACTCCGCATTATCCGCGTTGGAGAACCCCATACAATGATCGAAAAACCCTCCTGCCCGCAGAGGAAAAAACCACCCTCCCCGGCCCCGTCGGAAGGGGCGGAGCCGATCGGTAATCGTGCCGAGAGCGAAACCCTCACCGATGGCATCACAGAGCCGAAAAACGAGGAATTGGCTCGTATGCAAGAAGTACACACCCGCCCCGCGTGTGGTGCTGTGGTGGAATCGGCCCCCCCGAGCGCGGCCCTGCCGGGCCTGTCAGGGGGCGCTGCGGCCCCCCAGGGCGAGGAAGCTACAGCGGGGGCGGAGCCGATCGGTAATCGTGCCGAGAGCGAAACCCTCACCGATGGCATCACAGAGCCGAAAAACGAGGAATTGGCTCGTATGCAAGAAGAACACACCGCCCCCGCGTTGGGGGGAGCGGATGAGAGCGCGAGTGCGCCGCCGCGTCGCTCCCTGGCGGGCGCAGACCTGCTTGTCGCGGACATGGCCGCGCTGGCGGCGAAGCTGGTGGTTATCCACGGCGACTCGTGGGCGCGGGTGAAGCAGGCCGCATGTCTGCGCCACGGGATTGGGGGACGAGGGGATCGTGCGCGTGTGGACGCTCTGCGCACGGGTTACGATGTGGTGGTGGTGGTGCTGCGGGCCGAGCAGAAGCGGCAGACGCGTCTCCGTCAGCAGGTGGTTCGTGCGGCGCACTGGGTGGCCGAGGAGGAGCGAATCGCCTCTCTCTCGCTACGGGCGCTGTATGCCTCAGAGGCGTCTCTCCAACGGCTGGTTGACCGTGCGGCGGCTGCGCCCCCGTTATCGTGGGAATCGCTCACGGAGGAAGATCGGGAGGTTTTGGTAGAGGCGGCCCGGTGGCGGCATGACACGCGGGAGGAGCGAGAGCATCTGGCGCAGGAACGGCATGCGGCGCGTATCGTGGCACATCGGAAGGATCGGCGTGCGGCCCCGTGGGCGACGTCCCAGCTTCGGCTCCTGCGGCGTGAAATCCAGTGTCGAGAGAGTGATGACCCGCCGCCGGTATCCCATCGTGATGGGGGCACTCTCTCAAAGGGCCATCGCTGTCCTGCATAACGTAATGCACGACTGTGGCTTTTCTTTTGGCCCAATCCCGACCTTTACGCCGTGCGCTCTCGGTGCAGACACTCACGACGTGCGTCTTGCATCGTGTGCTGAGGTGTGGGAGGTGGCACGGGTGGCTCTGTCCATCAGGCCAGCACGAGGCCACGCTGCTCCCTGGTGCGGGGGCAAGCTTCGATCAGGTGTCCAAGTTGGACACCTGATCAAGAAGTGAATGTAAGAACAGTATGCTCTTGCCGCAAAAATACGCAACGAGCGTTGTGTACATCGCTGGTAGCAACCAACTAGGGCGAATTTGTACCCACGTTGGGGGCTATAATGTTTCCTCGATCAGGTGGACAACCTGATCAAGAGGTGAATACAAGAAGCAGTACGCTCTTGCTGAAAAAATACGCGACGAGTGTTGCGCACATCAGGCGGTGGCTACAAACCGCTATGCTATACTGTTTTGCAGCATACACAAAACCCACTCGCCTGCCGCTAAGCACTGAGTGGGTTCTGGTACATTCTTCTGCTATCTAGGGCTAGTGTAGCACCTCCGTATGCTCGACGCAAGGTGTTCCTCGCCTGACCTAGCACCTACCTGAGAGGTCACTGATGCTAACGGATGCGTCTCTCCCTCACTCCCCAGATGCATCTCTGCCCGATATATTCTGGCTGTCAGTGATTCCCCTTGGTTTTGCTCATCCCGCTGCTGGTCATCCTTCCCTCTCGTGGGGATGTCGTCCTTTGGTTCACATGGGTCTAGGGGGTGGCGTATGACCACACTTCTTCCCGGTACCGAGGTCTTCGCCCGCGATCTGCGCTGGGAGGTGGTCGCCACCGAGAGCTTGGGCATGCAGACACTCTATCGTCTGCGCTGCCTCCAGGGCGACCTCAGCGGCCAGGAATTGGATTTGCTCTCGCCCTTTGAGCCGATCACCGCCATCCGTCGCGAGTTGCGCCCCGAGCGTGCGGCCCCCCTGGTCGCGTGGCGGGCCTACCACCAAGCGTTTTTGCTGGAGCAGGCTCTCGGCCCCGATGCCCTGCTCGTTGCCCAGCCCGGTCGTCTGCGCCTGGAGCCGTACCAACTGGTGCCGGTGCTACGCGCTATCCGGATGAGCCGCGTGCGCCTGCTGCTGGCCGATGGCGTTGGCCTCGGGAAGACTATCCAGGCCGGGCTGGTGATCACTGAGTTGATTGCTCGCCGGGTCGCCCACCGTATCCTGATTGTCTCCCCTGCTGGCCCCCTGCTGGAGCAGTGGCGTGTGGAGCTGGCGGAGCGATTTGGCCTGCGTATGGAGCGGGTTGACCGTGAGCTGTTAGAGACGGTGCGGAAGGCCAATGAACTGGGTGCAAACCCCTTTGACTCTATTCCGCTGGGACTGGTCTCGATTGATTTTCTCAAGCAGGTATAGTGGACCCCTTTGTCAAGACACTGAAATGAGCAGTTTTCCGTGTGGTGCCTCCCCGCACCTGTGCGAAACGCTTGACACTCGGGCCATGGGCGCGGGCGGGGGCTGAGCCGCCCCGGACAGGACGATCAGCCCCCG